>CANFJD010000012.1 GCA_947447315.1 Fimbriimonadaceae bacterium | reverse complement strand
GGTCCCGCCCGTCTAGAACTTCACAACATTCAGACCACGCGATTCCCGCAGCACTCGGTCTCCCTCACCGTTCGTGGCGGTGAGATCCTCGGGATGGCCGGACTGGTCGGCTCGGGCCGCACCGAACTCGCCCAGGCGATCTGCGGAATCGACCGATACCGCGGCGATGTCCGCATCGATGGCAAACCCGTCCGTATCAATCGTCCTACCGACGCGATCGGTCACGGCCTCTTCCTCGTCCCCGAAGACCGCAAGGAACACGGGCTCACCCTCGATGGCTCGGTCGGGAACAACATCACGCTGCCATCTCTACGTCGCTTTGCCACCTTAGGACTCGTCAAATCCCGACCCGAAGCCATCTACGCTGAAGGTGGCATCCAACAACTCGCAATCAAGTGCGCCAGTCGCGACACTCTCGCCAAGCAGCTATCCGGGGGTAACCAACAGAAGATTGTCCTCTCGCGCTGGTTCCTCAAGAACCCTCAGGTACTGGTAGTCGACGAGCCGACGCGCGGCGTGGACGTGGGCAGTAAAGCCGAAATCTATGAGCAGATCCGAAAGCTTGCCGATACCGGCGTCGCCGTCTGGGTGATCTCCAGCGATATGGAAGAGCTCCTCAAACTCTGTGACCGCATCGTCGTCATGCGAGAAGGGCAAATCCAGGGTGAAGTATCGGCCGCCGACGCCACCGAAGAAATAATTATGCAGTTAGCAGTAGCAGGACAAACATTGGTGAACCAATCATGAAGTTTCAGACCAAGGAACTGGTCATTTTCGCCGTACTGGTAGTGCTCTTCGTCGTCAGCGGCGCGGTAAACCACCAGGTATTCCAACCGGGCAACCTGCAAAACACGGGCCGCCTCATCGGCATGTACGGCATCTTCAGCCTTGGTATGGCGGTCGTCATCATCACCGGTGGCATTGATCTTTCCGTAGGTTCGGTCTTTGCCTTCCTCGGCGTGGTTTTCTCCATGGCTCTCACCGAATGGAAGTGGAGTCCGGCCCTTGCCCTGATCGCCGTAATTGGCGCGGCCGCCGTGTTCGGCCTGGTGAATGGCTTACTAGTCACCCGCGCTCGGCTCCAGCCCTTTGTCGCCACCCTCTGCGGCCTCTTGTTCTACCGCGGCATGGCCCGCTTCGTCGCGAACGACGAAACCAAGGGCTTCGGCAACGCCAAGGGCTTCGAGTGGATCAAAGAGCTAGCCTCGGGCAACGTGGGTGGCTGCCCCACTCCCCTCATCCTCTTGCTGGTAACGGCGGTCTTGTTCTATCTCCTACTGCACCGATCAGTTTACGGTCGCTACCTATTCGCGGTGGGTAGAAACGAAGAAGCCGCCCGGTTTGCCGGCGTCAACGTCAAGCAGGTGGTGCTGATGGCGTACGTCATCTGCGGCTTATCGGTGGGGGTCTCCACCGTCCTGTTCGCGTTCTACACCAACAGTATTTCGCCCAGTTCGCACGGAAATTTCTACGAACTGTATGCCATCGCCGCCGCCGTACTAGGTGGTTGTTCGCTACGCGGCGGCGAAGGAACTGTTGTTGGTGTTCTGCTGGGCATCACGCTCCTTCAGGTACTTCGAAACTTGGTCAACCTGATGCGCGTTCCCTCGTCGCTTGAGTTCGCCGTCATGGGCATCGTCATTCTGGTTGGCGTTCTCTTGGACTCCTTCTTCAAAGGTCAGTCCAAGAGAATCACCGTCTAGTCCTTACCGGAAAGTAAGGATCGCGACCGAAGCGGGCGGTAACTCCACCAAGAAGCCGCCGTCCGTCTCGGTTACCGCCTTAAACGCCCGCGGACTCACGTGGTCCGGCGCATCAAAGGTGTTGTGCGCCGTGATCGAGTCACCCACCAACACCCTTCCCTCGTCGAAGCTCACGCCGGTGAGGCCCACCGTCACGGTGGCCGCCCGATTGGGATCGGTATTCACCAGCGATACATAGGTCGCATCCGAAATCGTGATCGAGCCCGAAACCGCCGGAATCGATGTGGACTCGTATGAGTAGGAATCCGACTCCACCGTTAGCGGAACCGTGGTTCCACCCTGGTGAACCTTGAACATTTCAAACACCCAGTAGGTTGGCGTTCGCAGCATTCGTGGCCCGTCGGTGAGAATCATCGCCTGCAGAACATTGATTGTCTGCGCGATATTTGCCATCGAAATCCGATTGGCGTGCCGATGGAAAATGTGGAAATGAATCGCCGCCGAAAGCGCATCCCGAAGCGAGTTCTGCTGGTACAAGAACCCGGGATTCGTGCCCGGCTCCACCGCCATCCACGTTCCCCACTCATCAATTACCATGCCAACTTTCCGTTCGGGATCAACTCGATCCATCTCGGCAATGTGACTCTCAATCAGTGGCTCAATTTGGTAGGACTGATCCAAAATATCGAACCACTCCGCCTCTCCAAACTCGGTAGCACTGCCCGAGGGCGGCCACGTGTTTTTGATCAACGTGTACTTATGCAGTGCCAGCCCGTTCATCTGGGTATGAGCGTTCTCCATCAATACGCGAGTCCAGTTCGTATCGGAACTATTCGCACCGCACGCAATTCGATAGATCTTGTTGTCCGAATAAGTCCGCACAAACGTGTTGTAGCGTCGATACTCGTTTGCGTAGTACTCGGGCCGCATGTTGCCCCCGCAACCCCAGCTCTCATTCCCCACGCCAAAGAAAGGAACCTTCCATGCCTTCTCCCGACCGTTCTTTCGTCGAAGATTGGGCATCGGCGAATTGGAATCGGAAGTCATGTACTCCACCCAATCTTGCATCTCTTTCACCGTTCCAGAACCAACGTTTCCGCAGATGTACGGCGCGGTATTTAGCTGCTCACAAAGATCCAGGAATTCGTGGGTACCAAAGTGGTTTGTCTCCACCACGCCTCCCCAGTGCGAGTTATAAATTCCGGGTCTCGCTTCACGCGGACCGATGCCATCCATCCAGTGATATTCGTCGGCGAAGCATCCGCCGGGCCACCGCAGTACGGGAATATTGATCGCCCGCAACGCTTCGGTCACGTCGTTTCGAATGCCGCGCGTATTCGGAATGTCCGAGTCCTCACCCACCCAGATTCCCTCATAAATACACCGACCCAGGTGCTCGGCAAAGTGACCGTAAATGTTGGGGTTCACCACCGGCGCGGCCGGATCAGGATGAACGGAGATACGAGCTGTCAAGTTTGTCATCGGTAGTAGGCCTCATTTGCCCGAAGCGTTGTTTGGAGATCGCGTAATCGCGTCAGGTCGTCAATGAACACCACTTCTATTCCAGCCATCTCGGCAAATTCCGCCAGTTGATCGGCCGTTACATCGTAGGTGTAGACGGTATGGTGCGCGCCACCCGCCAAAATCCAGGCGGAAACGCCGGTCTGGAAATCGGGATCCACTTTCCAAAGGGCTCGCCCCACCGGCAAATTTGGCATCGGCGGTACATCCACCGCGGTGACGGTATTCACCAGCAATCGGAACCGGTGCCCCAAGTCCACCAGCGAGGCATTCAGCGCCGGACCTGCCGGCGCGTCAAATACCAACCGTACCGGGTCGGCCTTGCCGCCAATTCCCAGCGGATGAATCTCTAGCCGCGGTCGAGACTTGGCGATGGTCGGACACAGCTCCAGCATATGCGCGCCCAGCACCAGTTCATTGCCGGGCTCAAGGTGATAGGTGTAATCCTCCATAAAGCTCGAACCACCCGTTTGCCCGGTGCTCACTGCCTTGATAAATCGCAGCAAGGCGGCCGTCTTCCAGTCACCCTCCGCGCCAAAACCGTAGCCTTTCGCCATCAATCGCTGGCAGGCAAGTCCCGGCAGTTGGTTGAGGCCATGAAGATCCTCAAACGTTGTCGTAAATCCGCCAAAACCGCCTTCCACCAGGAAAGCCTCAATACCGATCTCCTGACGGGCCGCGTCTCTCAGCGACTCATACCGAGCTCCCCCCGGAAGCAACTCGGGGGCAACATCGTAAAGCGATAGGTACTCCTGAATAAGCGCGTCTACTGCCGACTCAGAAACGGCATTCACCTTTTCCACCAAATCGCCGACGCCGAATCCGTTCACGGAAAATCCAAACTGAATCTCTGCCGACACCTTATCGCCATCGGTCACCGATACGTACCGCATGTTGTCTCCAAATCGGGCGATCTTCGTCGTCTGCAATACGCGCCATCCGTATGCAACCCGACTCCAAGCCGCCAGTTCGGCGAGGGTGCCTTCCGTGGACCAGTGACCAACCACCACTCGGCGCTTCAATCCGATTCTCGTGTGCAAATGTCCCGCTTCGCGATCACCGTGAGCCGCCTGATTGAGATTCATGAAGTCCATGTCGATCGAATCCCAGGGAAGGTCACGATTGAACTGGGTATGAAAATGGCAAACCGGACGGTTCAGCGTTGTGAGTCCCCGAATCCACATCTTCGCCGGAGAGAAGGTGTGCATCCACAAAATCAATCCCACGCACGAATCGTCGGCATTTGCCGCGGCGGAAAGCCCGGTGATCGCATCGGTATCGGTCATCGTTGGCTTCCAAATCACCGGCACGGGGAACTTTCCGCTGGCATTCAGTGCCTCCACAATGGCTTGCGAATTGGCCGCCACTTGCTCAAGCGTCTCGGGACCGTACAGGTGCTGACTGCCGGTTACAAACCAAATTGCTAGGTTGCTCACGCGGGAGATTCTATCTTTTCCTCGCAGATCGATTCACCGGTACATTCACATATCCGAATATAAATTTTCCGCTCCCGCTTGGGTTCATGCCGATTCGGGGTCATACTGCTTTTAACAAAACCCATTTCGTCACCATGATTCATAACATCCGCGACCTGTCCTCCCGCGAGAGTATTAACATCTTTCGAGCCCTTGGCTCGGAAACCCGGGTGCGCCTGCTGGAACTACTTTCCGAACGCGAAATGAACATCATGGAGCTCAGTGCCGCCCTTGCCCTTACTCAGCCCAGCGTCACCAAGCATGTCCAACTGTTAGAAGAAGCCGGGTTGGTCGCCAGCGAGTACATCGCAGCGCCGCAGGGCATGCAGAAAAAATGTCGTCGGATCTACGAGCGGATTGTCGTAGACCTCGCCCCGCTGGTTCCCGATCACGGCTGCACGGCCGAAATCGAGTTGCCGGTTGGGATGTACTCCGCCATCGATGTCGTTCCTACCTGTGGACTTGCCACCCGCGACAAATTCATCGGCCTACTCGACAGCCCTCTCTCCTTCTACCTTCCCGAACGCTCCCAGGCTGAAATTCTTTGGTCATCGGGAGGCTGGGTGGAGTATGCGTTCCCAAACACCATCCCGCTCAATGCCGCAATTAGCAGTATTGAACTCGTCGCCGAAGTGAGCAGCGAGGCCCCTGGCTACAACAATCACTACCCATCGGACTTGAGTGTTTGGATTAACGACGTCGAGATCGGGTCTTGGTGCTCTCCCGGCGACTACGGCGGGGTACGCGGCCAGCTCAATCCCAACTGGTATCCCGACAACATGAACCAGTCTGGCCTTCTAAAAATCTGGCAGATCGATGAAGGTGGCGCCAGCGTGGACGGCGTATTGCTCTCCGATATCACCGTTGACGAGCTCAACATTCGCCCTTGGCAGGTCACTAAAATCCGCCTTGGGGTGAAGTCCGATGCTCCCAATCAAGGTGGCTTCACGCTCTATGGTCGCGGATTCGGCAACTACCAACTCGGGATCATCCTTCGCATCAAATACGACCAAGCCGAGATCTCTGCCCCGAAAATTTTTGAGGCAAAGCCCGCAAAGACAAACATTAAACTGGTCCGAAAGCGGGTTTTGACAAATTTAAACTGAATTTTCTCTCATCCGAGTGTATTCACGAATTCCTATAGTATTATGTGAGCTGACGGGGCAATTAACGTCTCGCCAATCGGTCGTCCAGAAACTTGCTCGGTGAGATCGCATCCACCCCGCCCCGTTCTGGCCCTCAAAAAAATTTATACGCCTATCTCACTGGAGAGAACTATGCAATCAAAGAAGAACGCGTTTACGCTAATTGAACTGTTGGTGGTCATCGCCATCATCGCTATCCTTGCCGCTATCCTCTTCCCCGTCTTCGCCCAGGCGAAGAAAGCCGCGAAGAAGACCTCCTCCCTTTCCAACGTCAAGCAGTTGGGCCTCGGCGCTGTTCTGTATGCAAACGACAGCGACGATGTGTTCCCCGATCAGCAGCGCGACCCGAACAGCGGATTCCCTAACTGGACCGCCGGCTCTGGCCTTGCTCTCGGATTCATGGACCCGGCCGAACCTCAGAACTGGGGCAAGGGAATCTACCCCTACGTCAAGAGCCTAGAACTCTACAAGTCCAGTGCCCAAAAGATCGCTAGCGGAGTTCCATGGAGCTACCTAGATACTCCCGGTGCCGGCAACGCCAGCTACGCTTGGAACGGTAACGTCCTCGGCCAATCTCAAACCGGTATCAGCGCCGTCGCCGATGTCATCATGCTCCAGGGCAAGATCGACACTGGCCGCGAAGCTTTGGTCCAGCCCACTCCGTTCTCCAAGTCGCCCAAGCTCTGCAACGGCGTCGACATCAACTGGATGGGTAATAACTACGATAAGGGCGACGTCTACGCCTTCACCGATGGTCACGCCAAGTTCTTCAAGCGCAATGCCGTGAAGTTCCGTAACTTCGGCATGAGCGGTGTCGTGCACAAGTTCATGACCGGCGCCTACGTTGGCGATGTGGAGAACACTTCCACCCTTTCCGATCCGACTGCCCTCACCAACAACTGGGAAACCTGGGGCGAGTGCGACCTCGGCGCTCTCTAAATCTGGCCTAGCCGGATAAAATCCTGGCCCGTGGTGATCTCGCCACGGGCCGTTCCCTTCCGTTCGCATTTGCCCGAATTGGACTCAAGAATTCTCATGCCCTCCTTACCAAAATTACGATTTTCCCTGCCTGCCGCCATCGCGCTCGGCGTCTTTACGCTCTCCGCCGTGGGCTGTAATGATAGCGATGACGTCGATCCTGCAATTCGAGACTCCGCTCGCAAGCAGCGGGAATCGATGTCGCGACAGCCGTCCACGGCTCTTCAACCCGGTCAACCCGGTGCGCCGCCCGCTGGCACCAACCCAATGGGTTCTTCCGGTGGCGATTCGCGACGGTAGACCCCGGCATCAATCGATTAATGATTTGGTCAATCGCGATGGCAGTTCTGACACTTAGTGGTTCGGCGCCGGTTTCGGCACCAGAAGAAATCAGCACGTTCCCGTTCGACGGCATCACACTCCCCGGCGGAGATGCCCACGATCCCAGCATTGCGTATCTGGACGGTCGCTACTTTTGCGCCGTTACCAGCGGCAACTCCTTCGCTCCGATCAAGTCATCCGCCGACATGCTCTCGTGGCGGGATGAAGGTCCCGCCCTGTCTGATGCTCCTGACTGGCTAAAATCCGCCATCCCGGCCCATCGATCGGTTTGGGCGCCGACACTTGTAAAGGTCGGCGAAGCGGTCCGCCTCTACTATTGCGCCAGTGAAAAGTTCGGTTCGAACACCTCCTATATCGGTGTCGCCGAGAATCGTAAGTTCCGCGCCGACCACCCCACCGAAGGTTGGGTCGATTCCGGCCTCATCATCAAGAGCACCGCCCCAACTGACAATTTCAATGCCATCGACCCCGACGTCCTCGTCGGCCCGGATGGACGAAACTGGATGGTGTACGGCTCGTACTGGTCGGGGATCTACCTCATCGAACTGGATCCCATTACTGGCCTGAGAAAATCCGGCACGGAACCACCCGTCGCCATCGCTAGTAACACCGGCGAACGAGGGAACCCGTTGGAAGCCCCCGCTTTGGCCTTCCATGATGGCTACTATTACCTATTTGTCACGTATGGCCTAGCCGCTCAGGGCGTTCGCAGCAGTTACCGCATGATGGTTGGCCGGTCCAAAACTCCTACCGGCCCCTACTTGGGCTTCGACGGAAAAACGATGACCGATGGTGGCCACACCGACGTTCTGAAGTCATCGCCTCCCATGTTCGGTCCCGGCGGCGGTAACGTTTTTCGCGGTGCCGACGGCGATCTCTATATGACTTACCACTATTACGATGCTCGCCGGTATTGGACGCCGGACACCTGGGGGCGTCCCACCATGCAGATCCGCAAGATCGTGTGGGGAGCCGACGGCTGGCCACTACCCGGAACGCCCGTCGGGGCAACCCCAGAGAAATCCCATCTCAATCCTGTCGGCAAGTGGATCCATCAGGCCGACTTCTCCCAGCCCGGGATCATCGAACTCAAGTCCGACGCCTCCGTCGTTCACGCCGACCCTAAACTCCCTGCCGGAAAGTGGGCCCTCGTTGGTAATCAACTCGTCATCACCTGGCCACGGGCCGACAACCCGTCCTCGCCATACGTCGACACGCTGAATTTCGATCCGCACGCCGGCTATTACGTGGGCAGAAATCAGGCCGGTCGCGTGATCCGGGGAGTCCGAGCAAGTGTCCATATTCAGTAACTTGGGGATCCGAGGATCCATCCTCGGCCTCGCCGCTATCGTAACGGGCATTGGCGTCACCCGAAGCTGCGACGGCGGAGGGATCGTTACCAGCCAGCACCGGGTTGACCTCACCTTTTGGAACGGGTTCACCGGACCCGATGGTCGCCGGATGCTGGAGATCATTCGTGACTTCAATCGCGAGAACCCCGATATCCAAGTCTCCATGCAACGCATGGATTGGGCGACCTACTATAACAAACTGATGGTCGCCGCGATGGATCAGCGAGGGCCGCAGCTATTCGTAGTGCACGCTAGTACGTTGCCACGAATGTACCGATCCGGATTTATCGAAAATAGTGCTCGCCTGTACTCTGGAAGCGACCCCATTCCTTCCGCCGACTACGATCCCTACGTCCTCCAGCAAGTGAAATTTAAGGACCAATACGCGGGAGTGCCCCTAGATATTCACCCCCAAGGCATGTACACGAACGCCGAAATGCTGAGAGCCGCCGGTATTCAGCAACCGCCCGCCGACAAAGCGAGCTTCATGCGCGCACTGCGATTGCTGACCAAGAAATCGAACAGCGGCGATGCAAGCCAGTGGGCATTTGCGCTCACCCTTTGGCGGAACAACTTCCAGTCATTGATTCCTCAATTCCGCGGTCGGTACCTAAAACCCAACGGAGACGCCGACCTAAATAACCCCGGCAACATTGCCGCCCTTCAATTCCTTGGCGATCTCTCCCGAGAGAAACTCATTCCTCCCCCAGAAAACGGCCTTGGCTGGGTGGGTTATCGACAAAAGAAGGTGGCGATGGTATGGGACGGCGTTTACATGCTTGGGGATTTGCTTCGACTGCAGGGGCTTGACTACGTCGCCGCCCCTATCCCTCAGATTGGTCCTCAACCCGGAACGATGGCTGATAGCCACGTCCTCTGCATCCGCAAGGGGCTGAGCGAAGCGCAAAGGACCGGCGCCGAAACATTCATCCGCTATCTGTCGAAAAACAGCATCCGATGGGCGGCGGCGGGTCAAGTTCCCGCTCGGCGCAGTGTTCGGCAAACGCCCGAATTCGCCTCCATGCCCGTCCAATCCGCATTCGCCCGGCAGATTCCTTTCATGATGTATCCGCCGCGAACACCGGTCTTGTTCGAAGTGACGCTGGAGATCGACCAGGCAGTAGAAAAGGTCATCCGCGGCAACGCCGACGCGAAGACTGCCTTGGACCTCGCTAACGTCAATGCCCAACGCGGCATCGATCGCGATCGCGCGGAGCAGAAAATTGCCCCGGCGGGAGGAATCCAGCCGTGAACGCCAAACGACTGACCCAACGTCGCCAAATGCAGCGCACAGGATTCCTCTTTTTGGCTCCCTACGCCGTTTCGTTTGCGATTTTTGTCATTCTGCCCATTGTCGTATCGTTTGTATTGTCGTTCATGCGGTTCGATCTCACCGCCCAAAGTTCGGCCGGTTTCGTCGGCTTCGACAACTACCGCGAAGCATTGCAAGACAACTATTTCTGGTCGGCGGTGAAAGCGACCCTCCTTTTCGCGTTGATGATCGTGCCAGGGCTGTTAGTAATCGGCCTGTCGATGGCGCTCGGCATGAATGCCATGGCGCGTGGTCAAGCCGCCGTCCGCGCCCTCGTGTTTCTACCGGGAATGCTGAATATCGCCGTCACCGGCATTCTTTGGCAGTGGTTTTTCAACGGTGAATTTGGCCTGTTCAACTTCGCTCTCAAGCACTTTGGTGGGCAAGGGCAACCTTGGCTCTCCGACAAAGCCTTCGCCATGCCCAGCATCGTGCTGATGAGTGTCTGGTGGACTGTCGGCGGCACCGCCATTATTCTGCTCACCGCCCTTCAGCAGATTCCCGGGATGTACTTTGAAGCGGCCGCATTGGACGGAGCGAGCACCACCCGCATGTTTCGCTACATCACCCTGCCGCTCCTCAAACCGGTTATGTCCTTCGTAGTGGTCACTACGTCGATTGCCGGTTTCCAAATGTTTGGTCAGGCGTTCATGCTTACTCGCGGCGGTCCCGAACTCAGCACTCGCGGCGTTGCGCAATACATCTACGAGACCGCATTTAATAGCTACCGAATGGGATACGGTGCCGCCATGAGTTGGCTGCTCTTCGCCCTCATCTCGGTGTTTGGCATCTTCCAAATTCGCATGATGCGGAGGCCCGCGTGAATCGCTCGGTTTGGAAAACCATCAACGGCATCTTCATGCGTTGCGTTGCGGCCCTGATGATTCTGCCTCTATTCCTCATGCTGCTCACCTCAATGAAGCCCGAGGCCGAGGTACTGAACCCCGAAAACGTCGTCCCCCGGGTCTGGACCCTTTCCAACTATCAGCAGATCCTGGGCTGGGCCGAAGAGGCCCCGTTCGGCCGTTGGTTCTCCAATAGCGTCTTCATATCATCTGCTGTAACACTAGGGGTCATCGTATTCTCGGCGATGGGCGCGTTTGCCATCAAGCGGTTACGGGTACCCGGCGGACGCCAATTCCTCGGCCTCATCATCGGCAGCATGATGGTGCCGGGTCAGCTCTTCTTGGTGCCTCTCTATTTGATTCTGAGCAAGCTCCACTGGCTCGATACTCCCGCCGCCCTTATCGTTCCCGCCACCGCCGGTGGATTCGGAATCTACATGCTCTCCCAATTTATGGAAGACATGCCGCCGGCCATCGAGGAAGCCGCCCTCATCGATGGTTGCAGTCCGGCCCAAATGTTTTTGCACCAGACCCTGCCGCTCTGTGCACCGGCTATCTCCACTCTGGCCGTTTTCACCTTTATCGGTTCTTGGAACGACTTCATGGGACCGCTTGTCTTCATGGATTCCGTCCGAAACTACACGCTTCCGGTTGGCATTGCGCTGTACCAAACTTCGTACTACACCGAATACGGTTTGACCCTGGCTACCAGCGTCCTCGCCGTAACCCCTCTCCTCGTCATTTTTGCGCTCTTTCAGCGACAGATTGTTTCCAGCATGGCCGCATCCGGACTCAAAGACTAAAAACCAATGAATAAAACCACCCTCCACCTCCATCCTGCCTTTACCATCGATGAAGTCGATCCCCGTATTTTTGGTGGCTTTCTGGAGCACCTTGGCCGTGCCGTTTACGAAGGCGTATACCAACCGGGGAGCGCCCATGCCGATGAGAGCGGTTGCCGGACGGATGTGATGGATGCGCTCCGCCAGCTGAAATTCACCGCGATGCGATATCCGGGCGGCAACTTTGTCAGCGGATACGACTGGATGGACGGCGTCGGCCCGAAAGAGAACCGCCCGCGGAAAGTTGATCTCGCGTGGCAAAGCCTCGAAACCAACGAGTTCGGCACCAATGAGTTCATGGACCTCAGCCGAAAGATGGGCTGGACCCCGATGATGGCCGTGAATCTCGGCACCGGTACCCCCGCCGAAGCACGTAACTGGCTGGAATACTGCAACGGAAACGCCGGCTCATACTACGCCGACCTCCGTGTCTCGCACGGCTACGCCGCTCCCCACGACATCAAACTTTGGTGCCTCGGTAAC
The DNA here is from genome assembly GCA_947447315.1 of Fimbriimonadaceae bacterium. Lineage (GTDB taxonomy): Bacteria > Armatimonadota > Fimbriimonadia > Fimbriimonadales > Fimbriimonadaceae > Fimbriimonas. The sequence continues at coordinate 9,929 of CANFJD010000012.1, read as the reverse complement.
GAAATGGACGGCCCCTGGCAGATCGGTCACGTTCCCGCCCAGGATTACGCCATCCGCGCCCAGCAAACCGCGCGCCTGATGAAGATGTTCGATCCGTCGGTGGAACTGGTGGTCTGCGGTTCGTGCGCGCCGGAGCTCGGCACGTACATGCAGTGGGATCGTCAAGTGCTCGAGTATCTCTACAACGATGTCGACTACATAAGCCTACACCGCTACGTGGGTAACTCCGCGCAAGACACCGAGGATTACCTCGCCGTCGGCGCCAGTATCGATAAGCAGATTCAGGAACAGGTAAATGTCTGCCGCTACGTCGCATCCGTCAAACGGTCCAAGAAGAAGGTCAATCTCAGCTTCGATGAATGGAACGTTTGGTACCGCGCCCGCGACGGAGAGTTCGCCGACGGTAAGGGCAAGATCGCCCCGCCGCTGCTGGAAGAGGTCTACAACCTGGAAGACGTGTTGGTGGTTGCCCAGTTCCTCAACTCGTTCATCCGCCACGCCGATACGGTGAAAATCGCGAACATTGCCCAGATCGTCAACGTCATCGCTCCCATCCTCACCCGGGGCGACGAGGTGCTCATCCAGAGCATCTTCTATCCCATCGCGATGTTTGCCGAGCGCCGCGACGGCACCTCCTTGCGCGTCGCTACCGAGGGACCGGTCGTCAACTCCAAGAGCTACGGCACCACGGCAATGGTCGACAGTTCCGCTATTCTCAACGGCAATTCGCTCAGCGTGTTCGCCGTCAATCGGAACCCCAACGAAAGCGTCGAACTCGCTATCCGCCCCGGCTCCGGCCAGATTCTATCGGTCCGCAACGCCGATATCGTCACTGGTACCGACCCCAATGCCGCCAACAGCTACGAGAACCCGAACGTGGTCACCCGCCAGCCGTTCGATCAGTTCACGGTGACTAACGGAATCGCCACCACGGTCCTGCCGCCGCTGTCGGTCGTCGCCGTCACCTTCGACTACGCGGCCTAATTGACGGTGGTTGGACCATCCGGGTGCATCGTATCGGGGCCATCTTGGTCCCGATACCCTCGCTAGCGACGACATTTTTACGCAAAATCGCCTAAACTGCCAACATGACGTTTGCGACGTTGCTGTTCGCGCTAACCCTGCCAAAGTCGGCTCCCCAGCAGACATACGAACCAGGAGCCACCTTCCGCCTTTACGATATCGGCACCACCCTCGCCGATATGCCCGAACTGATCAACGAACAAACCCCAAACGTTGACAAACTCATCTCCAAACTGCAGTTCGGCGATAACGACTTCTTCGGGTTCATGGACCACTTTTACGTCGAGATATCGGCCGAACTGAATGTGCCCGTATCCGGTCCCGTCTCCTTCCGCGTTGCCAGTGACGATGGCGCCATTCTTAAGATTGACGATGTGGCGGTGGTTGATAATGACGGCGTGCACCCGCCGACCAACCCGGTCAGCAATACGGTCACGCTTTCCGCCGGATGGCACAAACTCAGCCTCCGCTACTTCGAGGAAGCCGGAGGTCAGGAATTCAAAGTCGAGTGGAAGCCCGCCGGTCAAGCCGATTACACCGTCATCGATTCCAAGTCCCTCCGCGTTCCCGCGGGACTCACGCGCGTCATCTCACCCGGTCCCAAACGCATCAAGCAGATCGGTGGCCCCCAGCGCCCCGGCAACGGCATGCCGCTCGACCGAGCCCATCCGTCGTTTATCGTCGAAACCATCCACCCGAAGGATTGGCAACCTCAGGTCGGGGCCCTCGCGTTCCGAAAGGACGGCAAACTCCTGCTCGCTACCTTCAAGCCCAACCAAAGCGGCACCTTCGAGCCCAATCTTCGCGATGGAGAGCTTTGGCTCCTCGATAACGTTCTCAAGGGCGATCCTGAGAAAGTCACCCGCAAACTTATCGCCAAAAATATCCAAGAACCGCTTGGTATGGCGGTAATTGGCAACGACATCTACGTCTCCACCCGCACCCAGATCCTCCAGATGGTGGATAAAGACGGCGACGACATCATCGACGAGCAACGAGTGGTCGGTTCCGGTTGGAACGCCGACAACTACCATCACTTCACGTTTGGTCTCGCGCAAAAAGATGGCTGGCTCTACGCCGCCCTCAGCACTTCCATCACGTTTAACGCCCCCGGAATAAACGGTCCCAATCCGTACTTCCGTGGTGGCTATTTCCGCGTGAATCCAAAAGCCTACGACGCCGCGAATCCACTGGCGAATATCGAATTCCTCAGTAGCGGCCATCGTACGCCAAACGGGGTCAGTGAGGGCCCCAACGGCCTGCTGCTGACGGGAGAAAACCAGGGTTCCTGGCAGCCCAGCAACAAAATCAATGTTCTCCAACCGGGCGGATTCTACGGCCACGTGAACAACTCCACGTTCACCACCCCCGAGTATCCCAACGGCGGACGACCCGGCATCTTCGAGGGTTCACCCTTCACTCCTCCCGCGGTCTATCTCCCTCAAGGTGAGATCGCTAACTCGCCCGCCCAAAGCGTTGTGATCCGTAAAGGCGAATTCGCCGGACAACTGCTCTCCACCGACGTCAAGTTTGGCGGCCTGCGTCGCGTATGGCTCGAAAAGGTCGATGGTCAGTGGCAAGGCGGCGCGGTGGACTTCTCCCAGGGCTTCGAAGTCGGGACCAATCGCTTGGTTTATGCGCCGGACGGCAGCCTGATCCTCGGTGGCATCGGCGCCACCGAAAGCTGGGCCTGGACCGATCCTATCACCGGAAAATGGACTGCATTCGGCCTGCAACGCCTCAAACCAACCGGCAAGACGGCGTTTGAAATCGCGAAGATTTCGGCGACTGCCACCGGCTTCCATATCGATTTCACCCGCCCGGTAAATCGGGCCGAACTTGCGGACGTTAACCGCTACGCAATCCGGCAATGGCGGTATGCCCCGACCGTTGAATACGGCGGACCGAAGGTGGATCGCGAAACCCTCGCTATCTCCAACCTCAAGGTCGGCGCCGACGGCAAATCGGTGGATATCGACGTTCCCAACCGAAAGGAAGGTCGGGTCGTCTACTTTAATCTCAATCTTACGTCCGAAAAGAAGGAACCGCTTTGGGCCACCGAAGTTTGGTACACGCTCAACAAGATTCCGCATCCGCATCTGCCCGAGGTCTCGGCTTTGGCAAAACCAAATCCACGCGTACTGGTCTTCTCCAAGACCACCGGCTTCCGCCATTCTAGTATTGGAACGGGTATCGCCGCTCTCCGCGAGATCGGCAAGGAAAGCGGTTGGACGGTCACCGCGACCGAAGACGCCAACGTCTTCACTCCCGAAAATCTGGCCAAGTTCGACGTGGTCGTGTTCCTTTCCACTACCGGCGACATTCTGAACGCAACTCAGCAAGCGGCGTTCGAGCGCTTCGTTCGTGGCGGCGGCGGTTTCGTCGGCGTCCACAGCGCAACTGACACCGAGTACGACTGGGCATGGTACGGCAAATTGGTCGGCGCCTATTTTGCCCGCCACCCCCAAGTTCAAGCCGGTCAAATCATCGTCGAGGATCGGGCGCATCCCTCCACCAGCTTCCTCCCCATGCCTTGGTTCCACGTGGACGAGTGGTACGACTTCAAAGCGAACCCGCGCCCCAACGTACGCGTCCTCGCCTCTCTCAAACCCGATTCCTACCAAGGAGGCGGCATGGCCGATCACCCGATCATCTGGTGCCAGGAGTTTGAAGGTGGACGTTCTTGGTACACCGAACTCGGTCACACCGAAGGCACCTACGACGAACTCATGTTTCGTCGCCACCTGACTGAAGGCATCGTATGGGCCGCTAACGCCCGCCCGCGCCCCGATTCCGTCGCCCTCCCGCTCTCCGAGTGGAAGGCGGCCGGCGATTGGAAAGCGCTCGGATCCTCATTCGAAACTACCACCGGCAATCAGGGAATTCTGAACTTGTTCAGCAAGCGAGAATTCGGCGACGCCCAGGTTCACGTGGAGTTCCGCGTTCCGAAGGGCGGCAACTCTGGCGTCTATCTCCAGGGCCGCTACGAAATTCAGATCCTCGACTCGTACGGCGTTCCCAACCGTGATCTGCTCAGCAGCATGTGCGGAAGCGTTTACGAGCGATGGAAGGATGACAAGGGCTACGAAGGCCATCCGCCGCTCATCAACGCCGCCAAACCGGCCGGCGAATGGCAAAGCTTCGATATCGTCTTCCGCGCCCCGCGGTTCAAGAACGGTAAGAAGGTTCAGAACGCGGCCTTCCTTGAGGTTCGCCTCAACGGCGTCGTGGTTCAGCATCACGTCGAAATAACGGGCCCCACCCGGGCTTCGTACTTCGAGGACGAAAAGCCAACCGCGCCGCTGATGCTCCAAGGCGATCACGGACCGATTGCGTTCCGAAACGTCCGGATCACCCCGTTGAAACTGCCCTAACTCGGACTGGGAGTCGAGCCCAGCCACCCGCCGCTCGACTCCCGTACCACCATCTGGGTGGGCAATATAATTTTTTCGCACGGCAAACTGGGATCCTCAATCCGCCGCAGCAACCGCGTCCCCGCCTCCACCCCCATCGCGTAGGCCGGCTGCGCCGAAACCGTCAAGAACGGGAATGTGACCAGTTGTGCCGGAAGGTCATCGAACCCAACCAACGCCACATCCCCCGGCACCCGTACCTGCCGCTCCCGCGCCGCGGTAAGCGCCCCGATCGCCAAGAAGTTGTTCACCGCGAACACTGCAGTTGGTGGGTTCGCCTCCTCCAGTGCCTGCCCCATCAATTCCGACCCATCTCGCACCGAGAATCGACCGTGTCGGACCGAGACTCGGGCTCCCGGCGAAAACTCCTCCACCGCCCGCGAAAATCCCTCCACCCGGTCGTCGGAAGTCGAAATTCCCGTTGGTCCCGCCAAAACCGTGAACCGTCGATGCCCGTTGTGACAGAGTAACCGTCCGAGCTCAAACGCTCCGCCCCACGAATCGCAGCGAACCACATCCACGTCTGGAGCATCGGATCGACGATCCAAAACGACCACCGGAACGCCGTTCGACCGGGCGAGCTCCAGCGCCGCCTCACCCCGTCGCGCGGGCACAAAAATGACTCCATCCACTCCCTTCTGCACCAGCATCTTCATATACCGGCACTCCTCCTCTTCCACTTCATCGGTATTTCCCAGCAGAACCATCTGCCCCGCCGCGCTCACCGTGTCTTCCACCCCCCGAGCAATGGTTGTAAAAAACGGGTTTGTGATGTCGGTCACGATCAGCGCAATCGTTCCCGATCGGCGACTCCGTAGGCCCCGTGCATGCTGATTCGGAAGGTATCCCAGAGCGGCGACGGCGGCTTCCACTCGCTCCCGGGTGTCCCGGTGGACATAACCCGAGCGGTTCACCACTCGCGATACCGTCATCGTGCCCACACCTGCCCGCTCGGCCACTTCCCGAATGGTGACGCGCGACTTCCCCGGTCCTGTTTCCACCGCCTCAGCGTACCAAGGAAACTTGCATCCAACCGAGCCAAAGTGATAAGGTGATAACGTGATCACATCCAATCCGCCAGGACCGTTTCAGCCCACCTGGGACTCGTTGGAAAACTATGTAACCCCCGATTGGTACCAAGACGCCAAGTTCGGCATCTTTATCCACTGGGGTGTCTACGCCGTCCCCGCGTTTCGCAACGAATGGTATCCGCGAAACATGTATCGGCAGAGCGAACCCGAATTTGCCCACCACGTGGCCACGTATGGTCCGCACGACAAATTCGGCTACAAAGACTTCATTCCCCAGTTCACCGCGGATCAGTTCGATGCGTCGGTCTGGGCCGATCTCTTCGCCGAGTCCGGCGCTAAGTTCGTCGTCCCGGTTGCCGAACACCACGACGGCTTCTCCATGTACAAAACGAAGCTCAACAAGTGGAACTCGGTCGACATGGGCCCCCGTCGCGATATCGTTGGCGAACTCGCCTCCGCGGTTCGCGAGCGAGGAATGGTACTGGGCGTCTCTAATCACCGGGCGGAACACTGGTGGTTCCTAAACGGGGGCAAGGAATTTCCGAGCGACGTCCAGGACCCCGAATATGCTGATTTCTACGGTCCCGCCGCACCCGAGAAACAGCCTCCGAGCGAAGAATTCCTCGAAAGCTGGCTCGCCCGCTGCTGCGAACTGGTCGATCAATACCGACCACAAGTGTTCTGGTTCGATTGGTGGATCGAACAGCCCGTCTTTGCCCCCTACCTTCGTCGTTTTGCCAGCTACTACTATAACCGCGCCTACGCCTGGGGTGTCGGCGTCGGCATCAATTACAAAAATGAGGCGTTCCCCGAAAAAGCGGCGGTCTACGACGTTGAGCGCGGTCAACTTTCCGATATCCGCCCCCACTTCTGGCAGACCGATACCGCCGTTGCCGTTAACAGCTGGTCTCACGTCGCCGACATGAAGTACAAACCGGCCGAATCCCTGATCTACGATCTGGTTGATATCGTGAGTAAAAATGGTGCCCTCTTGCTCAACATCGGCCCCCGGGCCGATGGCACCATTCCGGAAGAAGACCAAGCCATTCTCCGCACCATCGGATCTTGGCTATCGATCAACGGCGACGCCATCTACGGCACCCGTCCCTGGAAAACGTACGGGGAAGGCCCCACCAAGGTGGAATCCGGCGGATTCAAAGACTCCGAGCCTTGGGGATTCACCGAAGAAGACATCCGGTTCACCACCAAGAACGGGGCGATCTACGCCACCGTCCTCGCCGAACCGACCCGCGACGTTCTCATTCGATCGCTCGGCCAAAATCTCGGACTGCTGCCGGGCGAAATCGCTGCCGTCGAATTACTAGGTACGTCCGAAACTCCCTCCTGGGAGCGCCGTCCCGATGGCCTTTTGATCCATCTCCCAAGTCAATTGCCGTCGCCTCACGCCGTGGTTTTCAAAGTGACCCCGGCATGACGGATTGGCGGAAAGTAGCGACGGAAAGCCTCGAGAAATTCGGTCACCGCAACTGGATTGTGGTGGCCGATGCTGCCTATCCCGCCCATTCGGCCCCTCAAATCACGACCGTGAGTACCGGCGAAGACCACCTCTCCGTCCTTGGCTGGACCCTTGATGCCATCGCCGCCCATCCCGCGATGGATGCCAATCCGTACCTAGATGCAGAGCTCGCCGCCCTTGCGGACGCGCGATGCCCAGGGATCGAGAGTCTTCGCCACGGAATCACCTCCCTCCTGCCTCAACCCGCCGAAATCGTCCTCCACGATCAGTTGATCGCTCGCCTCAGCCAAGATGCCGAACATTTCCAAGTTCTCATCCTGAAAACCACCGCGCTTCTTCCCTACGTCAGCGTTTTTCTCCATCTCCAATGCGGCTACTGGTCTCCAGCCCAGGACCAAGCATTTCGCCAAGCTTCGAACCTCTCCCCCGACTCACTGCCATGAACCCAATTGACCCTCAGCTCGTCCCCCAAAAATCGCTTCCCAATGGCGACCACATGCCAGCCATCGGACTCGGAACCTTTGGCTCCGATCGCTATTCCGCCGAAGAAGTGGCCGAAGCCGTTTACCAAGCCATTCACGCCGGGTATCGCCACATAGATTGTGCGAGCGTCTACGGGAATGAGCGCGAGATCGGGGCCACCCTACGCCGCGTCTTCGCCGATGGCATCCGCCGCGAAGAACTTTGGATCACCAGCAAGGTTTGGAACAATCGCCACGGCGACGCCGATGCCAGCGCTCGACAATCCTTGAGCGATCTGGGATTGGACTACTTAGATCTCTATCTCATCCACTGGCCCTTCCCTAATCACCACGAAAAGGGCGTTGACGTCGGTTCCCGCGATCCCCACGCCGTTCCGTTCCACCATGAATCCTACATGGCCACTTGGCGACAGTTAGAATCCCTCGTTCGAGACGGAGCTGTCCGTCACATTGGCACTTCGAATATGACCATTCCCAAACTGCAGGGTCTGTTGGGCGAAGCCGAAATCCGCCCCGCCGCCAACGAAATGGAACTTCATCCGCATTTCCAGCAGCCCGAGCTGCTCAACTACGTGGTCGCCGAAGGCATCATCCCCATCGGGTACTCCCCCTTCGGGTCGCCCAGCCGCCCCGAGCGGGATCGCACCCCCGACGACACCGCCGACCTGGAAGATCCCGTTCTCTTGACGGTCGCTGAGCGGCATAGCCTCACACCCGCCGCTGTAAGCATCAAATGGGCCGTCCAACGGGGGCAGGTACCGATTCCCTTCTCGGTGAAATCCCACCAATTCCTTGATAGCCTCGCTGCCGTCACTTCCCCGCCGCTATCGGACGAGGAAATGGGCGCGATTGCGACGATCGACCGCAACTGCCGTCTCATCAAAGGGCAGGTCTTCCTGTGGCCAACCGCCCAAGGGTGGGAAGACCTGTGGGACCTCGACGGTACGATCGCCGGCAGCTAGTTGTCGACCCGATCGTAAGGCGAGTAACCCGTCGCCGAATCCACTACCGGAGTCAGGATCATTACTGACTCCGGCTCCATTTTCACCTTCATCAGTCCATTAATCACCCGGAACCGGGCCGGGCTCAGTTCATCCCGCAACTCGCCCCAACTCAGAATTCGCCCGAGCGGAACGGTCATCATCTCCTCCACCGGCTTGGAAGTCGGATTGATCAATACCACCACCGATTCGGCTAACTTATGAGTGGTTCTCACAAATCCAAGCAGTTGATCGGTCTCCAGTCCCCGGTAGTCACCTACCTTTAGAGCTCGGTGACGCTTCCTGATCTCAAGCATCTTCTTCGTAAACCGAAAGTTGGGATTGCTGTCCCCTACCAAATCCCACCGCATCGGCGCGCGATTCTGTGGGTCACCGGAGCCGGTCATTCCCAGTTCCTGCCCGTAATACACGCAAGGTGAGCCCGGGAGCGTAAATTGCATGGCCGTCACCATTTCCCGCGATTTGATATTCGGCACCGCCGAAGCAAATCGAGGCGTATCGTGGTTCTCCACCAGCAGCCAAGATTTGAGCATCGCGTCGATTCCCGCGTCCTCTACCATCTTAGAAATCATCCGCCCGGCGCGACCCCCGGAAATCTGATCTTCCGCCATCGCCGCCCCCACCATGAGGGCGGAGAAGTTGAAGACTCCATCCACCGCTGGCGACCATTCCGAGGGATATCCCGAGATCTCGCCGACCACCGCCGATCCCGGTTTGGTCTTGTGCGCCGCCTGCGTCAACTCGGTCAGATACTTCGGCCCCAGCTCAAACGCCACATCAAGCCGCCAACCGTCAATCCCCTCCCGCAGGTAGTGCTGAACCACTGAGTCTTTGGCTCCCCACAAATAGTTGCGGACCGCCGGATTTTCCAGTTTCAATCGGGGCAAGGATGCAACTCCTGCCCATCCCAGATATCCATTTGGATACTGCGAACCGAAGAAAAACCAGTCCCGATTCCGATCCTTCGCATCTGACCTTGCCAGCGTAAATATCGGCGACGTAGCTCCAATGTGGTTGAACACTCCGTCCAACATCAGCTTCATATCCATGCCGTGAACGTCATCGCGTAAACCGTGCAAATCGGCCTCCGTTCCGTACTGCGGATCGACCTTGAAGTAATCCTCCGTATCGTATTTATGATTTGATGGACTCTTAAAAATGGGCTGCAGATACAGCACGTCGGCGCCCAAATCTTTCACATAGCTCAGCTTGGTCCGCAGGCCCGGCAAATTGCCGCCCCAAAAATCCAGTACGTGCGGATAAGTTTGTAGTTGTGGATCGTATCCCGATGGCTGCGGAGTTTCGTTCCAATCGCGTAACCGGGCCGGCGCCGGGTACAAAGCTGCCTTGGCCTTCAAATTAGTGGGCGGCACAAATCGGTCGACAAATACTTGATAGACCACCGCGCCATTCCGCCAATCGGCGGCTCGTTTTTGGTAGATATCGGTGGACGATTTGGGTTCAGAAGTGGCAGCCATGACCATCAGCGAAGCAACGGCGCT
>CANFJD010000011.1 GCA_947447315.1 Fimbriimonadaceae bacterium | reverse complement strand
AGGCGCGACCATCGGGTTGCTGGGCGCCGAGCAGTTGGTTCAAGGAAACCGTCTCCAACTGCTCCGAAAACCGAGCTTCCCCGGTTAGGCGAAGGAGCTGGGCATTGAGCTGAATCCAGGTAACGGTGACGCAGGTTTCGCCGACATTGCCGTTGTTTGGTAAGTGAAAGTCGTCTTGAAAAAGCTCGTAGCTGCTGGCGGCCCCGGTGATGTAAAGCCGATTCTTCACTACGTCATTCCAAGCGTTGATGCTGGCTCGCAAAAGTCGCTTATCTCCGGTGGTTCGGTACAGCTCCAAAACGCCATTCAGGCAAGAGAGCATTTCGTAGGCTTTGCCGTTCCCAACCTGGTTGACTCCCTTTCGGTCTAGGAGCCGCGAAATGATGTGGGGACCGTTTGGCTGCTCCCACGCCCGGAGAATGTATTGGCAGAAATCCAAGTAGCGCTTCTCTCCCGTCGCGCGGTAGAGCAGCACCATGGGTTCGAGCACGCTTCCGGGGGCCATTCCCGCGTGGTGTCCGGCCTTCATCAGGTCCCGCTGCCCTGGTCCATCCCCAAAGGTCTGGCAGAGGAGGTCTCCCATTTTTTGGCAATTCGAGAGAGGCTGACGATTTCCGGTGTAGCGAATGTATGTGAGGAGGCCAAGGAGGTTGTACTTGTGAGCCCAGACATCCCAATCCGTCCACCGGTCTTTATCCAGGTAGGTTCCGAGATAGCCATCCTGAAGTTGACACTTTTCAAGCGCGAGAACCGCCTCGTCGAGCTTTTTTCGCAGACTAACGTCGCCAGAGTTCACCCATGCTAAGGTCGCGGCATGGAGCCATTTGCCGATGTGCTCCCCGTCCCAACTTTGTCGCCCAGGCCGCGTCCGGTACCCCTCGAGAAGACGATGCGTATCGATTTTTTCGAGCCGATTTCGAGTGCTCGCGTCAATTCGAGAACCGAGCCAGCCGGTTAGGTGCACGCGGTCCGGCACCTGAAAGTTCTGTCGATCCGAAACGGCGGGTTTCATCACGTCCGCCACCGGGACAATAAACTGCCCTTGGTGGGGTATTGAGGCGGCCACGGCAAGCGCAAGGCTGATCATCGATCCGTATACTCAGGTTTGAGAGAATACTTAGCTTACTATCTCAGGGAATTGCCCCCACGCGGGATTCGAGCCCGAGCTACCGAAGGAGTTGGAAGTGAACCTAGCGGATTCTTACCAGACGTTTCTGGATCTGAAGGCGAAAGGGACGGACCTTCAGCCGTACATGTCGCAGAACAACCACCCCAATCGGGCCGGGCACCTGGTAGTCGCGACAGAACTAGAAAAAGCCTTCGTCTCGGACCAGGTTGAGATTCTGGCGCTTAGGCTTGCACCCCGAGTGCAAGCCCTTGGGTCGAGACAACTGGAGGCTACAACCACCGTTCTCCGTATTGCTCAGGCGACCAATGTTTATTCACTGCGGCCGAAGGCTGTCACTACAATGGCTCTCAGAAAAGTCTCTCAAAAAGCCAGAAACAACCGATCATGCCCAAGCATATGGAGGCCGCCATGACGAAACGTTGTCCCTCTTCTTGGCTAACTCTTGTGACAGCTCTAATGAGCAGGACCGTCGGGGCAAGTATCAGGAGCTGACCAAGTTCAATTCCGATGCTAAAGGGAAGCAGATTGTAGGCGAGCAGGTTTCCTTGCAAACCAAGTTCAATTAGTCCGCCGGCAAACCCGAAGCCATGGACGAGACCAAAGCCAAAGGCAATCACCACTCTCAAAACGACACTCTCATTTGCGGACCGGTTCTTACGGCAGAGCCCCTCGACGGCAAGAGCGACGATGGATAGCGCGATCAAAGGCTCAATGACTCTGGGGTTACCGTGTATCCAGCCTAGAGAAGCTATGACGAGTGTCAGCGTATGGGCGACCGTAAATGCCGTAAGCACCTTCAGGAGCGTCTTCCAGCCACCACCCAACAGCGCGAGACCAACAACGAAGAGAATGTGATCCAATCCAGAAACAATGTGTTGGATGCCAGCCCCCAACATTCCGAGGAATATTGGTTTGGGCTTGTCATGGTCAAACACTTCTTCTGATGTGATTTGGTTACCGTCATAAGTGGAGATGATTGTTCTGGCCGAAGGTGTGGACTTATCAAAACGGCCACCTGCGATATCAGTTTCTCCGTGTAACTTTACGGTCCAGGTCAATAGATCGGACGGGCTGTCCACCCTCATCTCAGCCGCGACGTTGGGGCCAATATTGAGCCGCTCCCGAATGGCAATATCGAGCGAAGGGCCAGAAGGGTGATCTCCCAATCCAGCCGTCTTCACAAAGCGGCTAAGGGAAGTAGAAACTTCGATCGTCCTCCCTGAACCATTTCGAATCAGCTTGATCAAGGTTAGGTCAAGGTCGTGCGCCGGAGCGAACTGAACCAGGAGCAGGATCAGTCCCGTAACCGCGGCGCGGATCACTTGGCGCTGACCTCCAAACTATCTACCACCTTCCCATTATCTGAACCGGAAAGTGACTTTACGAACTCGAGTTTTGCCGACGTTGGATTGACAGTCACCCGGATGTGGCCCGAACCACCCAGAATCTTTCCAGAATTATAGCCATATCCTTCGGCGCTTCCAGTGGCGTTCTCGCGTGGTTGCCCGGGTTGGGGAACCTCAAGATAGACGAGGCCATCCTTTTCCTGGCGGACATAGAGGTGGTCATGTCCATGGAACATCGCGGTCACTCCATACTTGACCATTAGGGCATGAATCGGCTCTGCCCAACCCGGACGGTTGGCGGGAAATTCTTCCTTATTCCCCCATTCAAAGCGCTCGGCGGCTTCCACCCCTCCGCGAGCTTCTGCCCCACCGAATCCCCCAACGAGGTGGTGAATGAAGACAAATTTAAACTTTGACTGAGAGTTCTGAAGGGTTTTGGCAAACCAATCAAACTGTTCCTTCCCGAGAGTCCAATTCCAGCCGTCCTCATCGTTGCGAGTTTTTCTGGTTGTGGCCACAAATGGATCTAGGATGATGATAGTGGCATCACCCCAATCAAAGGAATACCAAAGTCCCTTTTTTGGTGCCCCTGCATAGAAATCACTTGGTTGAATCACGGGGAAGTTCGCCTGGCGTTGCTCGCGGGACCACGCCGCTGTATCAGCGCCATTTCGGCCGGGCCACCCCACCTCGCCATCGTGATTACCCAGGCACAGAAAGATGGACATCTGGGAGCCTAATCTTGAAAACCAGTAGCGCTGGGCGTCGTATTGTTTAGCCGCATCGGTGAAACGCGGATACTTGTCAACCATGAAGGTGTCGCCAAGGTCGACCAGAAAGTCCGGCTTGTCCCGCAAGATGTTACGATGGGTTCGCTCCAATACGGTGAGGTCGGTGTTGCCATCAAGATGGCTGTCCGCTTGGATCGCGAAGGTGAACGCGTTTCCCGGCTTCGGTGCGGTGTCGAACCGGCCCACCACTTTTTGATCACCTTGCGTGAGGGTGTAGGTGTACGCACTTCCGACCTTTAAGCCAATGATTGGGACTTCAACCGGCTTTCCATTTAGGTCGAGTTTGCGCTCGGACACGGATTTGCCATCGTCGTCCCAAATAACCAGTGATGCCGGTGACTCTGATTTGCCCCGGACGCTCAGAATGATGCTGCTTTGCGTCGGAGCCCCTGCGATGATGTCAAGTTCACTAACCGGTACTTCTGTTCGGTAAACGGGGGGCGGGCCGCCACGCCTTTGTCCCGGAATTTGCGTGCCCTGCATGGCTAGACCAGCCACCGATATCGCGCCAACTAGAATGCCCCCGGTGATTGAGAGCCTCATCCTTCCAATTCCGCACCGGACAGCTTCCCATCTCCGTTCTTATCTTGCTTATCGAACATGCGGAGCATTGTCTCGATCGTTTCTGCTTCTGAGATCTTTCCATCGCCGTTCTGGTCGAGTTCTTTGGCGTGCACCTTCATAAACCCACCAACCTCATTCCGCACGGTTCGCTTGTCTGGTAGTTCCGCAACAATGATCAAATCAACCCCGGCGGCGTACTCCTTAAAGGCCGTTTTGCATTGGTCGGTGACTTCCTGCTTAGAAACCTCGCCGTCTTTATTTGTGTCGAGACCCTTGGCGTGATCCACGTACCAAGGCTTGCGCGGTCCGGGCGGAGGTCCCAATTCGCCGCCACCTCGTTGTCCTCCCTGGCCCTGACCGCCACCACCGGCACGTTCGGGTTTGCCACGGTATGTTTCCGAATTGACGCCACCGGATGGATCCACGAAATCAAACTTCACGCTCCCATCGGGATTAATTTGGTAGTTGACCTTGCTTGTTTGGCCATCTAGGCTGTAACTTAACGAGTAGCTCTTTCCTACTTCCAGGGTCTTGAATCCGGTAATTTTGGCGCCGCGAAGGGGAGCAGTTGCCTCCCTTGGGCTTACTGCTCTTGGCTGGGGATCGACTTGACCACCTCGCTCCGTTACTTCCCCATGAAAGCCGCCGTTGAGATACGGATAGGTCTTGGTAGCGTGGTAGTGGTAGCCGAGGCTAGCGCTAGAATGACCGTTGAAAACGTCCAGGTCCTTGGGTGATGACCCGTCTGGCTCCTCAAGACCGTAAATCGGATAACCGTCGAGAGCATAGGCAACCGGAAGTGACTTGCCAAGCTTCTCCTGCAGAATTAATGGCGGAAGGTGATAGTGGTAATCATCTCCGCGCCCGCTGTGTCCACCCCATTTGTCAAGCTCTCCCGCTAAAAACGTATCGGTCCGGCCATCATTCTTGATGGGATTGAAGATCGGAACGCCGTTTACGGCAATTGCGATGGCGCCACGAAAGAAGTTCGTTTTTGCGCTCATTGGCTCCTTGGCGGGAACTGGGAAGAGCGGAAACTGCCAGGAGTTGTTGCCGCTGTACTTTTGGGGCAGCGGAACTTGCTGTTGCCACGCGGTGATGCCCGTCATCATCTCGTGATCGGGCAACCCGTTCGATGCGACATAGAAATTCTTCTCGTCTGATCTCGTTTTAACGCCTGATGAGAACTTTTCGAACGGCTTAGCGACAATTGATGCCCGCTCCGTGGCCGATTGACCGTAGTAAGCGCCCGCCACCCCGGACGCCACAAAGAGGCCAATTATGATGCATGTGTTTTGCTTTATTTGTTTGCTCCCGTTGATGGTTTGACTAAGTACGAAAAGGCAACTTCTCCGTGCTTGTGTCCGTCCGTTTCTGCGGAAGGTTCGTAAGCACGAAGATAGTCCACTTTGGTTTGGGTGGGCGAAATGGTCACCCGCACTAACCCTGCGCCCGGAACCTTGTCGCCGGACCGATATGCATCGCCGTTAATCAGGCTGTTTGTCGGATCGGCCGGGCAAGGGCACGATTGGTAGATCACGCCGTCGAGCTCCTGCTTGCAGAAGATATGGTCGTGTCCCTGAAAGAAAACGCTTACGCCAGTCTTCACAAATAGCTGGTGAATCGGCATTTCCCATCCCGGTCTCTTGGACTTGAAGAGGTCACCTCCTCGCGGATCCTTACCGCCCCACTCGTATAGGGTCGCGTTCTCAATCCCTCCTCGCCCAGTTCCGTTGACGTGGTGCGCAAATACGAACTTGTATTTCGCTTTGCTCTCGGTGAGCGTTTTAGTGAGCCACTTGTATTGGCTATCGCCGAGGGTGATGTCCCAGAGATTCCGGTTGCGCTTGCCGCCTCCTTCCGCCTTCGGACCTTTGCCGACGGCATTGTCGACGGCGGTTGCAGAGTGCCAGTAGGGATCAATTGTGACGAAGAGGGCATCTCCCCACGTCCAGGCAAAATAGTTGCGAAGTGGCCCAATATGCTCTACTGGCTCAGTATTGCCCGAATAGAAGGCATCGGGCGCGGGCTGGACGAAGTTGCGATTCCGAGCATTCTGCACCCACACTCCCAGGCTATTTTCGGTGCCATCGAGGTTAGCTTTTGCCGCCTGCTCGTGGTTTCCGTTGACCAAGTAGATCGGGGTCGAGTTGCCCACCAGCCCAAGATAGGGCACCTGCTTGGTGTAAACGCCTTCCACCGTCTGCTTAGTCCTCTCGCGGAGGGTGTCTACGCTGAAGTCATCTCCCAGGCAGATAAATAGGTCTGGCTTCTGTGCTTTCGCAGTAAGTAGCGTCCGCTCGTAAAGGGAGGGGATGTTCATCTTTGGGACGCGCTCGGGGTGCGAATCGCCCTGAACAAGGAACATAAACTCCGTCCCCGGCTTACGCTGGGTTTGAATGCGGTAGGTCGGGCTGGACTCAAAAGCGGTTTCGCCAAGTTTTTTATAGCGCAGCCGATAGGAGTATTCGGAGTTCGGCTTAAGGCCGGTCAACTTGGTCTGGAAGGGAGTCCCGGCTTTGAGACTCAGGTTTTCGGATTTTTGGTTGAGGGCTTCTCCCGACAATCCGTACTCGATCACAGCTTCTGCATTGCTTTTGAAGTGAATCGCGATCTCAACGGAAGTATCGGTTGCATTTCCCAACAAAACGGATCCTTCGCCCCAGGCCTTAGTTGGGAGCGGATACTCCCGGGAACGCGACGAACCTTGATTTGGACGATTTTCTTGTTTCTGACGGTTGTTTTTGTCTTGAAGAAGCGCGACGCTGGCAATCAAGAGGGCTATGCCGAAAATGGTCACTTTCTCCATCACCGTTAATGGACGCATGACCGTATCTATGGTTCAGTCCCGATTCAATAACTTACGAGGAGCATTCTTGAGGGATTGGTTTAGACAGCGGTACTTTTTAAATGCGCGCCAACATTCGCTTGGATTACTGCAAACGACTCAGTTGGCGCAAAAAATGCTCAGCCACGGTGAGCCTGCATGAAGCGGGGAGTGAGACAGATTTGCCTATGTGATCACCCAAAACTGGATGTTGGTGCGATTCCTTGGCGGCCTTGGAGGGACTCGAACCCCCGGCGCCCTCCTTAGGACGGAGGCGCTCTATCCCCTGAGCTACAAGGCCGCGTGGGTTTGAGTTTATTCTATTGGCGCAAAAAAGCCCCCGCGCTGTTGGCACGGAGGCAATTGATGGTTAATCCAGGCTGGATTAGCCTTTTTGACGTTCCGGGCGGCCTGCCCCTTCGGTGGCTTTGGATGCGCCCCCACCCATTTGGGAGGCTTCTTCCGGCGTTAGCGGCCGGCTGAAGTTTGAGCGCAGATCCTTGTCATCCTTCTTGGACAGATCGCCGGAACCTCCGCCATCGCAGCCCACGAGGGCGGCGATGGCAACGATACCAACCAGTAAAGTTCCTATTCGGCGAACCAAATTAAGGAACCTCAGGCGAGGCGTACTTGAGGTACTTCACGCCGCTGGACAGGGTGACCGTGCGGGAGTGGAGCGCCTTCCAAGCCTCGGCTTTGGCGTGGCCGTCGGTGTAGACCGACACGTTGGTGCCGGTGGGATATACCGTCGGTTCCCACACGCTGGTGGGGTACACGCCTGCTTCTTGGCCAGCCGTACCTACGCGACCCATAGGACCGGTGGTGGTGTTGGCATTGCCAAAGAGGTTGAAAGGAGCATCGCCCCAGTATCGGCCCGATTCATCCGGGTTCATATCCTGGTGCCACATCATATCCGGGGTACCGGACTGCGAGATCAGGAGCGTGTCGGCCGGTCGCGCCACTGCGGTGGTGCTCATGGACGGGTAACCGGTGCCGGTGCCGCCGTCGCTGGGGCCGCCCTTGTAGTAGTACGAAGACCACATCCAAGTGCCAGGCTGAATGTTGACGCCGGCGATGCCGTCTCGTCCCCAGTGCTCGCCACCGGTGAGCTGAGCTCGTCCGGCCGGGTTGTAGACACCCATGGCGCAAGCGCTTACGTCGTTAAGATCCGAAGGACACGCGGTCGAAGCGGCACGGCGGGTGGGCATTCCCCACTGGCTGTTGAGCACGAACGGGTTGTCCGTGAGCTTGGCCGGGGTGAACGGATCCATGAGCATGCCGACGCTCTTGATGTACGGATCGCAGAGAACGGCCCAGGAGCGCATAGCCCACTCGCCGTTGTAGGTCATGGCCGGGCTGAACAAGTCATCGGCGTCGTTGGAGTACATGAGTTGGGCCAAGCCGAATTGCTTCGCATTGGAGAGGACCGAAGTCTTCTTTGCGGCAACTTTAGCCTGAGCAAACACGGGGAAGAGGATGGCGGCCAAGATCGCGATGATGGCGATAACGACTAGCAGTTCAATGAGTGTAAATGCACGATTTGAGTAGCTTTTCATGAGGATACTACCGAGAGAAACGGGGCCGAATGGCCCGGGGAAGCGGTTCGACCAGGGCGACAGGTAGAGGATTGGATCCTCAGTGGCGCTTCTAGTAGAACATGACGATGAATATTGGGAGATGCATTTCCACGGATGCGGCTAAGTAGCCGCTCTGTGGCAAGCTCCCCAATGCGGGAAAAATCTTGACAAGCGCTGGTGAGGGAGCCCCCACCGGGTACCCACTGGAGAATCCCGTCAAAACCGACGACGGAGATTTCTTCTGGAACCGAGACATTCATTTCTTGCAGGCAAGAAAGAATGAGGAGCGCCAGGGAATCGTTGATGGCAAAAATGGCGGTTGGGCGCTGCTTTTGGCTGAGTAGCCGCTCAAGGGTAACCCGACAAGCAACGGATTCTGAAGCAAAGCTGGCATCGTGGTGCACGATGTTGGGGCGAACGTGATACTGCTCAAGGGCACGGCAGTAGCCGGTAGCGCGCTCGTCGACGGTGTTCGCCGTGTCTAGGTTTCGATAGCAGACGATGTTGCGATGGCCTTCTTCTAGAAGATGGGAGACGGCGGAGCGGGCCGATACCATGTTGTCGGTTCCAACAAAGTCGGCCTCAAACCCGGCGGGCGGGAGGCGGTCTACGAAAACGAATTCAATCCCCCGGTCGCGGGCCTTTTTGAGCGAGGGGAGGCTGAGGCTATCCCCGAGTAGCCACATGATGGCGCCGGCGGCATCTTCATCCTCGACCATCGAATCGATGAACGCCGATTCTGATGCGAGCACGTCTTCCCACACCGGACCGGCAGCGGTACCAACTACCAGGCGGAAATCGGTATTCATCACCGATCGGTGGATGCCACGCATGAGGGCGGTAACGATGAAATGCTCGGTGAAGGGCCAAAGCCAAACGCCAATGTGACGGGCTTTGGCGCGGGTCACGGTTCGCCCAGGAGGTGGTACGGCCACGGGGCGACAGCGCGAATGGACTCGCATGAGCCCTTCGCGGGCTAATTCTTGGAGCGCTCCTCGGACGATGGTGCGGCTTACGCCAAAACGAAGGCCAATCTCCCGTTCGCTCGGGATGACGTACTCCTCCCCGGGCACGGCCTGCAAAATTTCTTTCCGCAAACCGTCTCGGACAACTTCGACCAAGGGGCTGATGGATTTCATCGAAACTGGTTTTTTTGGTGCGGCCGAAAACCAGCCGTTCAAAATTCACCTTTGGATTTTGATTAAAGGCATATTAACACTCAGAACATTTTTCTACCAAGCGATTTTCCAATGAAAAAGTCGAAAAATGCCAAAAAGAACCAAATAAACCGAATTAATTGCTTTCCGGACTCTAGCCCCTGTTGGTGGCCCATCGTCGGATCTTTTCAAGCAGTTCGGTGGCGTTGATGGGTTTGCTAATATAGTCGTCCATCCCGGCCTCTAGGCACCTTTCACGGTCGCCTTGTAGTGCGTGAGCGGTCATGGCGATGATGGGAATTCGGGGCTCTGAGGTGTCACCACGCTGGCGGATGAGGCGGGTGGCTTCGTATCCATCCAGATCTGGCATGGAGACATCCATCAGTACCAAATCAAACTTATCTTCATTGAGGGCGGAAAAGGCGTCGTTTCCGTTCTCAACGGCGCGGCAGGTGCATCCCCAGTTGTGCAACCAACGTTTGGCGACGGTGGCATTGACTTCATTATCTTCGGCGAGCAAGACGTGCAATCCAAGATTAACGCTGCTTCGCTCTATGATGCGGTCGGCGTTTACGCTTTGCTGGCGTCCCAAAACCCGGTCAAGGGTGTTGCGGAGATGAGCCTGACGGAATGGTTTGGTAAGGATTGCCGCGAAGCCGTCGTAAAGACTCGACTCGAGGCTGGGACGGTGGAACGCCGACGTGAGTAACACGGCCGGAACGTTCTGGACTAATGGAAGCTTTCTGAGGGCCTGCAGCGTGGCAAGCCCGTCGAGATCGGGCATGTGGAAATCCAGGAGGATAAGGTCGAACGGTTCTGTGGTAGCGGTGGCAATGCGCAGCGCCTCGCGACCATCGATAGCTTCGGCCGAGCTGCATTCCAATATTCTCAGTTGTTCGCGAAGGATTTTTCGGGTCGTAGCGTTATCGTCTACGATCATCACCTGCAAACCAGCTAGGCTGCTGGGTGGTGACGGATGGATGTCGATTTGAGTTTGCTTCCGCAGCGGAATCTCAAACCAGAAGGTGCTTCCTTGACCCTGGATACTTTCCACACCCAGGGAGCCGCCCATGAGATCTACCAATTGCTTGGTGATGGTGAGTCCCAAACCGGTGCCGCCGTGTCGACGGGTGGTGCTGCCATCGGCTTGGGTGAAACTCTCGAAGATGGCATTGAGGCGGTGGGCCGCGATGCCGATCCCGGTATCGCGGATCTCGATACGAATACAGGTGTCTTCGTTGGATTCCTGAATCACGATGGCTTCCAGAGAGATTTCGCCGCGAGAAGTGAATTTGACGGCATTACCCAGAAGGTTCGTCAGAATCTGGCGCACCCGATCGCCATCACCGACCACCAAAGCGGGGAAATCTGGCGGGATAAAACACGTGAGTTCCACTTCGCCGCCATGAATGCGAGTGGACGTGAGTTCGGCGACTTCCTCGATGCAGTCGCGAAGATCGAAGTTATATTCCTCAATGTCCAGACGACCGGCCTCAATCTTGGAGAAGTCGAGAACATCGTCAATAACCTTGAGCAAAGCTTCCGCACTGTTTTGGACGGTGAGGGTGTACTCAAGCTGCTCGTGGTTGAGCCGGGTTTCTAGTAGCAATGAAGTCATGCCGATGACGCCGTTCATCGGGGTACGAATTTCGTGGCTCATGTTAGCCAGGAACTCGCTTTTCGCCCGAGTGGCATCGAGGGCTTGGTCTCGGGCGACAGTGAGCTCTTCCGTTTGCCGAGTGAGGGCTTTCTCTACCTCGCGCCGGCGGTCTAGTTCCTGCTCGGCCGCGCGCATCAGGCGACTGTTTTGCACGGCGATGGCGGCTTGCTCGGCGAAAGGAATCAGTGGCTGTAGCAACGCTTCCGTTATGGGTTTTCGGCTGTTGAATGTATCGAGCGTGATCAGGCCAACAATTTCACCAGCGGATTTTAGAGCAATCACCGCGTGGGGGCACCCGATCTGATCAAATGCTACGGGTATGAATTCGCTAATGTGAAAGAGAGTGTTGCCCTGACGGAGGACCGCCATGTGCGATTCCATGTGGATGGCATCGATTATTTGGATATGTTCGTCTCGGAGGCCCCCGTTCAAATCGGTGCCCCAAGTTCCGCGAAACTCATTTTCGTGGAGGATCCACACTCCAGCCCGGTCGACGCCGCCCATTTCAACCATTACATCGCGGACCATGCGGAAGACGAGGTCGGGATCTTGCTGCCCAGTAATCGCGACGGCCATTTGCATCAGGCGGCGTTGCTGATTAACCATCGACTCTTTTTGTTCAAGCAGTTGAGCTTTTTGAATCGCCACGGCGGCTTGCTCGGCCAAGGGGAGGATGGAGCAAATCGATTCTGGATCAAGCTCACGCATTGAAAGGAGGTTATCGGCGGTAAGAACCCCGACCAGATCTCCGCCCGCTCGCAACGGGATGATGACATGAGGGACCTCACGAGCGGGTTCGTCGGGATTTGCCGCTTGGCTGCTCACGGTGTCGATAGCGAAGGGCTCGCGTCCAGCGAGGCAATCGCCATATTCATTCCAATATTGATCAAGTGACCAGGAAATGGAGTGTTCGTCCCGGGGCTTACCGTCGGGGCCGGTGCCCCAGGTTCCGCGAGCTACATTTCCGTCGACGACCCACATTCCCACTCGGTCAACGACGCCAATTTCGACAATGGCATCGCGAACGAGGCGGAACACCTCGTCGGATTCGCGGTTTGCGGTGATGGCGAGGGAGATTTCCATCAACCGGGTTTGCCGCTTGAGCAGGGATTCCTGCTGTTCGAGTAACTGGGCATTGGCAATGGCTGACGAGGCGTTCTCGCAAAACACCTGGAGGAGCGAAAGGTCATCCTCGGTTAACACGTTACAGGTGCGCCGATTGTCCACGCACAAGAGTCCAATCATCCGATTGCCGGAAGTGAACGGAATGATGGCCTGCGGCACGTTTGTGAAGACTTCGCCATTCTCGGTGTGGACGTCTGCGGTGCACCAAATGATCGCAGGAATGGAAGCGGGATCAGTGAGGGCGGCTGGTCCCAAAAAGTGTTCTAGTGGAAGGCGGAGATCATGCTCAGCTACTCGCTCACCGGGAGTATCGGTGCCCCAGGTCCCCACGGCCGAATCTCCGTCGACCAGCCAAACCCCGGCGCAATCCACAAATTTGGAGAAAACCACCGCATCGCGAATCGCTTGGCAGGTGAGATCCATGCCTTGGCGAGGGGCGATCATTACGGCCATCTCCATTAACTTTCGTTGGCGGGAGATGAGACGATCACGGTCTTCGCGCAGCCGGGATTTCACCACGGCAACCGAGGCTTGCTCGGCGAAGGGAATGATCAACTGGATGGTTTCGTCTTCGATTGGGCGCAAGGTAACGGGGGTGTCCACGCCGATGAATCCCACCAAGTCGTCGCCGGACTTCAGGGCGATGGCGACCAACGGGACTTCGATTTGATTGGAATCGTCTCCATCTTCGGAGTGGAACCAGTTTTCCCGCCAGTAGCTAGCACCGGTTGTGGCAACGTCATCGATCCACCCTTTCAGGAGTGACTGCGGAAATTCCACCTTGGAGTCGTCCACAAGTTCCCCGTGCATGGAGGTCCCCCAGGTACCGCGCACTACATCCCGTTCAAAGATCCAAATGGCCGCACGGTCGACCGGAGCGAGCTCCAGAATTGAATTCCGCACCGCAAGGAAGACATCTGCAATGTTCTTATCCTCGGCAATTTTGACGGCAATTTCCATCAGTCGCCTCTGGTGGTCGGCGGCCCGGATGGTTTCCTGCTGCATCCGGTGGTTCTGAATCGCGACGGCAGCTTGTTCGGCGAACGGCAGGATGAGATCCAGGTTTTCGGCAGAGATCGGGCGCCGGGTTAGCATCGTGTCGGTAGTTAAGAAGCCGACTACCTCATCTCCGGCGCGCAGGGCTACGGTTGCGCGGGGCACGCCAGTGATTAGGACACCAGATGGCAGTACGATCTCGCCTTGGGGATCCATCCAGTACGAGACGCCACGGATGCGAGCATCTTCTATTTTGGGGACAACGTCTTCACGAGGAAAGTTGAGGTGGGATTCGTTGAGCGGTTCTCCAAATTCGTCGGTCCCCCAGGTGCCATAGAATCGGCGTCCGTTGGCGATCCAAACGCCAACGCGGTCTACGACTCCGGAATCCGCCACGGCATCCCGAACCAGGCGAACCACTTCGTCGAGATCCTGATTGCTAGCGATTGCGGTTGACATCTGCATCAGCCGTTGCTGGCGGCGAACGATTTGCTCCCGCTCGTCGATCATCGTGGCATTCTGAATGGCGGAGGCGGCCTGACGAGCGAATGGAAGAAGATCTTGCAGCTTTTCGTGAGTGATCGGGCTGCCGGTCAGCAAGTTATCGACGGCAATGAGGCCAATGGTTTTCCCCGAGACCGTGAGCGGAAAAATGGCGTGGTAAGTGACCCCTTCGATGTAATGGGGGGTCGGGCTCTGATCGGAGCGAGCGGGGTAGTGGTGAAGAACATATCCTGGTCCATCTTCCCGATCCATCTCCCACCTGGCCCGCTCAACTTCGCTGACGGCGAAGGCCTGATTACCTATATCTTCCTCGCGACCTTGAGCATCGGTGCCCCAGGTTCCGCGCATCATTTGCGAGGGCGCGTCGAAAAGGAAAATGCCGGCTCGGTCAAATCCACAACCCTTCACCACGGCGTGGCGTACGAGCCGGGTGAGATTTTTAATGTCGTGGCTTTTGCTGATCTCGGATAGGAGTTCGAAAAGGTGCCGATAGTGCCCATCGCCTTCACCGGACATCTCTCCCAGAGCGGGAATGCCGACGGGAGGCGTTACCAGTAAATTCCCCGGGACTTCAACTGAATCGGCCATTAAATTAACCCGAGAAAAGGCTTCCGAATACCCACAGACAAACCAAGGCACCGGACCGCTAAATTGCGACCCTTAAACACATCTGATTAATACTCTATTACGTTCCAACTTTGTCAGTTTTTTAACATGTCGAACGGTTTTTGTTAGCGAGAGGGCAAATGGCCAACTGTAAGTACGGGAGGAGCGTGCTGGCGAATGCTGGGTGACGGTGGTTGCCAGTAAACTTCCGATCATGAAACTTAAGCTGGGGCTACCGAAGGGAAGCCTGCAAGAACCGACTTTTGCCCTCTTCGAGCGGGCCGGATACTCCTTCAAAGTTTCTAGCCGAAGTTACCAGCCGATTGTTGACGACGACACCATTGAACCGATCCTGCTTCGTCCCCAAGAGATTCCGATCTACATTCAGGACGGTGTGATTGATGCGGGTCTCACGGGGAAAGACTGGATTGAAGATGCGCAAGCAAATGTGGTGGAAGTTTGCGAATTGCGGTACAGCAAGTTGACCAATAATCCGATTCGGATTGTCCTTGCGGTTCATAACGATTCTCCGGTGCAATCGGCGGCCGATTTGCAAGGCAAGTTGGTGGCCAGCGAATATGTTCGCCTAAGCAAGCGCTACTTCGAAGGTAAGGGTGTCGACTGTCGCGTCGATTTTAGTTGGGGAGCGGACGAAGTGAAGGTTCCGACCCTGGTTGACGCCATCGTGGTGAACACCGAGACCGGGAATAGTCTACGGGCGCACAATCTGCGGATTGTCGACACATTACTGGAAAGTACCACCCGGTTTGTAGCCTCTCCCGCAGCGTGGCAGGACGATTGGAAGCGCGAACGAATCGAAAATCTTGAAATTCTCTTAACCGGAGCAATGAACGCGGCCAAGTTGGTGGGCCTGAAAATGAATTTGCCCCGGGGGCGACAAACAGAAATCCTTAACATTCTACCGGCGTTAAAGAATCCCACATTAAGCCCTTTGGCGGATGAGGGATGGGTGGCTGCCGAAGTGATCTTAAGTGAGAAGGAAGTTCGGGACCTCATTCCGGCGCTGAAGCGGGCGGGGGCAACGGGACTGGTTGAGTATCCGCTGAACAAGGTTATTTACTGATGAGCGAAACGACGCCGACGGGATGGCGTGATTTTTTCAATAATCACGCAACCACTTACGACGACAATCCTTTTACTTTCCACACGGAAATGGAAGTGGCGTTTCTGTTAGCACTTTATCCGGTACCAAAGGGGTCTCGATTCTTGGACATTGGATGCGGGACTGGTCGCCACGCGATTGAGCTTGCGAAGCGCGGATTTCGCGTGACCGGGGTGGATTTTAGTGCCGGGATGCTGAATGTAGCGCGGTCGAAAGCTCGCCGGGAAGGAGTCGAGGTCGAGTTTATAGAGGCGGATGCAACCAATTTTGCGCTGGACCAAGTGTTTGATTACGCTATTTGCCTATGCGAAGGCGGCGTCGGGCTGGTGGATCGCGGGGCAGATGCGGAAGCGCACGACTTGGCGATTTTCAAGAACGTCGCGGCTCACTTGCGAACGAACGCGCCGTTTGTTTTGACGGCGTTGAATGCTTACAGCGCGATCCGGCAAATGAACGATGAGCTGGTGCAAGCGGGACGGTTCGATCCTGGTTCGATGATCAGTTTTTATCAGGACGAGTGGGATTTGCCATCGGGGCCAGAGATCGTCACCGTGTACGAGCGATTGTTTATTCCACCGGAAGTGCGACGGATGCTGCAGGAGTCGGGATTCACCGTGGATAACGTGTACGGTGGAACGGCGGGTTCTTGGGGACAGCGCGCGCTCAGTTTGGATGAAGTAGAAGCGATGTACATCGCACGCAAGCGGTGATTGCGCGAGCGTCGTGGAGCAGATCGGATTATTTCCTTAGATTGCTATATTGAACGCAAGAACTGAAACTTTTACTCGGTGATGCGTTGTAGCAAAGTGTGAGAATATGAGGATGCATTCCGTGGCTCTGAATTTGGAGGGTTTTGCTTGAACATCGGTCGTGCCGCAATGTTTGTCGTGCCGGCGATTTTAGTGGCGGTTGGTCTCGGGATGCGATTCCGCGATATCCAAGCCAACTCCGACAAGATGTCGGGGGACCAATCAAAACGCAAAAATGCTCCTCTGCGGGCGGAAACCACGGTCGTGGGGCCGAAGCAGATGGTTCAGACGCTGGATCTGGTGGGCAGCGTGGAGGCACCGTTGACGGTGAGACTTTCGCCGAAGGTGGCGGGAAGAATCTTGGCGGTCAACGTGCGCGAGGGTGCCCGTGTGGAGGCGAACCAAGCATTGGTTCAAATTGACGCCACCGAAGTTGAGGGGGCGGTATTACAGCAGCGAGCGGCCCTTGCCGAAGCGCAAGCTCGCTTGGCGCAAGCCCAGCTTGGGTTAGGAGCGACCGACACGGCGATTGAAGCGCAGATTCGCCAGCAGCAAGCCGGACTCACATCGGCCAATGCCGATTTAAACCAGCAGCGTCAGTCGTTGAGTGCTCAGGCCGCGGCCGCGGACGCACAAGTGACGGATGCAGCAGCCAAAGTAGCGATCGCCCAGGCCTTGGTGGCCAATGCGAAGGCAGATCTTAACACGGCGATGGCGACGCGAGACAATGCGCAGGCGCGGAAAAAGCGCTCCGACAGCTTGTTCCAGCAAGGTTTTATTTCGGCCCAGGAGCAAGAGAACGCGACAACCGCCTTGGCGGTGGCGGAGAGTGTGGTGGCGGGTGCGCAAACCAAGATAGAAGGCGCAAACTCGGCCCAGCGTTCGGCGGAAGCGCAGTTGGCGAGTGCAAAGAACCAAGCCGGAATCATTAAGAGTAAGGCCGCGGCCGATGTAACGGCGGCGGCGGCGCGTAAGTCTCAGGCGGAAGCGGCCCGAGACGTGGCCAGGGCCAATAACTCTCAATCGGGGGCGTACCGTCAAAACCTCGATGCACTACGGGCTACGGTGGAGGTGGCGAAGGCGGAACTAGCCCAGGCCGAAGCGCGGCGGGCCGATACTACGCTCCGGTCTCCCATTGCCGGAATTGTTACCCAGCGCGCGGCTGATCCCGGCTCGATTGCGAGTGCGGGGACGGAAGTGCTGGTGGTCTCGAAGCTAGATACAGTTTTGGTGGCCGTCCCGGTACCGGTTGAGCAGGCAGCGGTGGTGAAGCAAGGGATGCTTATTCCCGTAACTTTTGATGCCTTACCGGGCAAGAAGTTTACGGGGGCAGTGACTGAGATTAATCCGGTAGCCGATGCGGCGACGCGCCAATTCACGGTGCGGATCCGCCTGGCTAATCCGTCGCTCGAGTTGCGACCGGGAATGTTTGCGCGGATTTCGTTAGTTACCTCGGAAACAAGCGCGTCGGTTTACGCCCCCCGGGAGAGTGTACGGATGGTAAAAGGGCAGAGCACCGTCTTTACGGTCGGTGCGGACGGAGCGGTTAAGGCGATGCCGGTGGAGCTGGGAGCCGAAGATGCGGATGGATATGAGATTAAGTCCGGCTTGACGGCCGGCGATAAGATCGTGTCATTGGCCTACGCAGCGCCAAAGGATGGGCAAAAGCTGGGCGGGGCCAAGCCAGATGAGAAAGGCGCTAAGGGTGGGACCGGTCGAGCTGGCGGTTCCAATTGAACTTTGCTAAGTTCTCGGTAACGCGACCGGTTGCGGTTACCATGCGGATTGCCGCACTGGTGGTTTTGGGAGCAATCTGTCTCACTCGGCTTTCGGTGGATCTGCTGCCGAAAGTTTCCATTCCAACCGTTGTGATCTCCACTTCCTGGCCCAATGTGGGGCCGGAAGAGATGGAAACGCAAATCACGCGTCCGATTGAACAGGCGGTGTCATCGGCTCCGAATCTATCTCAAGTAAGTTCGAGTTCCACCACGGGGAACAGTAACGTCCGAGTTCAGTTTAAGTGGGGCACGGACGTCGGCCAGGCGGCGGTGGATGTGTTGCAGCTGGTCCAGCGGGCGAAGGGGAGTTTTCCGAACGATCGAACCCTTCAGGAACCGCGGGTTTTCAAGTTTGATCCGTCGACGTTGCCGATCATGATCTACGGCGTCACGGGCGATAAGGACATGGTGCGGATGCGCACCACAATCCAGAATGACATCGTTCCAATCCTAGAATCGGCGGAGGGCGTGGCGCAGGTGAATGTATCGGGAGGGGAGACGCGGGCGATCATTATTGACGCCGATCCCACCCGATTACAGGCCTACGGCATTACCCTGAACGATCTTCAAGATCGCTTACGCTCGGAAAATTTGAACTTGCCAGCGGGAATTGCACGGCAAGGAAATACGGAATACACAATTCGTAGCGTTGGCTACTTCGGTTCGATCGATGAGATCAAACGGGTGCCATTAAAGCAATCGAACGGGGCGATTGTCACGTTGGGGATGGTGGCCGAAGTGCGGGACGCCCATCCCGAGACGCGGATTGCTACCCGATTCAACGGGGAGCCCGCGGTTGGTATTACGATCGTGAAGCAGAGCGATGCGAATACCGTGGAAACCACGCGCGCGGTAGCGGAGAAGGTGAACCAGATCCGAGAACGGTATCCCAATTTTCGTTTTCAAGAGGGGTATCAGCAGGCGGGTTTCATTGAGGATTCCATCCACCACCTGCAACGCGAAGCCATCATCGGGGGAATGCTCGCGATTCTCGTACTGCTGTTTTTTCTCCGAAATATTCGCAGCACCTTGGTGGTCGCGCTTTCAATCCCAATCTCGATCATCTCGGCATTCGCACTGCTGTACTTTGCGGGATTTACTCTCAATACCATTACTTTGAGCGCGTTGGCACTCTCGACCGGTTTGATCGTGGACGATGCGGTGGTCGTGATCGAGAACATTTTCCGCCACATTCAGCGTGACAACAAGCGGGCGATGGAGGCCTCGATATCGGCCACGCAAGAGATTCTGTCGGCGGTTATTGCTTCGACCCTGACTATCGTGGTGGTCTTCATTCCGCTATTCATGATCCAGGGGCAATCGGGTCAGACCTATTCGCAGTTTGGCCTAGTGGTAATTTTCGCGATTCTGGTGTCTCTGCTGGATGCGACGACGGTGGTGCCGATGCTTGCTTCACGCCTGATAAATGAAGAGGAGGTTCATGAGGAGCATAATCCGGAATTACGGGCTCAGCGAGGGAAGAAAGCGAGTCTACTTACGAAGTTCTTCGACTGGGCAGGAGCCCGATTTACCGCACTAGAACTGGCGTACCACCGGGGGATTCGGTGGTCGCTCCATCATCGATGGTGGGTTTTGGGGGGGGCAGTGGGCGTCACGCTAGCGGCTTTGCCGTTGGTGCCGTTGATAGGCTCGGAAACGCTTCCTCAGACGGATTCCGGTGATTTCAATGTGAACGTCCGCATGCCGGTGGGGACTGCTTTCGCGGTGACAAATAAGACCATGCAGGAGGTTGAGAAACGCATCATGGCAAACCCTAATGTGAGCGTGGTTTTCGCGGCGGCCGGTACGAATCTCAGCATCCGAGGCGCCGGAAATTCTGGCGTGGGATACCAGGGCGGCGCGACGGTGCGATTGAAGGAAGATCGTAAGCAGACCACGGCCCAGGTGGTCGCGGCAGTACAGAAGGATCTTTCGTCGATACCGGGGGCGAAGATTAGCGCTACCGCTTACGACATGGTTACCCAGGTTCTCACCGGCGGAAACACGAACATGGAGGTCGATATCTTCGGCCAAGACATGAATTTGGTGCAGGCAAAAGCGCGGGAAGTGCTAGATGCGATGCGGGAGGTTCCGGGGTTGGAAGGCGTGGACTTGGGGGTACAGGATGCGACGCCGGAACTGCGATGGAAGGTGGACCGGGAGAAGGCGACGGCACTCGGGGTGAGTTTTTCTGACATTGCTAACGCGCTGAATACCGCTACCAACGGGGCGCTCAGTACTTACTATCAGGATGGTGGATACCAGTATCCGATCTATGTCCAGGTACCGGAAGGTCAGCGAAAGACGGTGGCGGAACTTTCGGACTTGCCGATTACGCCGAGCGGCGGAGCGCCCTCGGGCGGAGATATTCGCAAGCCAATTCGTTTGAGTCAGGTAGCGACTCCGGTCCAGGCGCTGGGGCCGAATGAGATTACGCGGTTGGACCGCCAGCGGTACATCGCGGTGAACGGGCGAGTGTCCGGTCGCACGGATAGTGAGGTTCAAGCTGACGTACGGAAGGCACTCTCGAAGATTGAGTTCAGCCAGGGCGTTTACTGGGATTTTGGTCAGCAGCAACAGCAGAAAGGAAAGGAATTTTCTGGGTTAGGGGTGGCGGTTTTGCTCGCGATCGCCCTTATTTACATGTTGCTCGCTTCGCAGTTTGAATCGTTTACCTCGCCGCTGGTGATCTTAGCGTCGGTGCCGATGTGCGTGCTCGGCGTCATCCTGGCGATGTTCATGTCGGGGCGAGCTTTTGGCCTGACCGCCTTTGTGGGATTACTGTTGTTGATCGGGATTGTCGTGAAGAACGGCATCCTGCTTGTGGACTACACCAATCAGCTGCGAGGGCGCGGTATGAATCGGGATGATGCGGTTTTAACTGCTTCACCCACTCGGTTGCGACCCATTTTGATGACCAGCTGCGCCGCGATCCTCGGCATGATTCCGCTAGCGGTTGCTTCGGGCAAGGGATCTGAGACGCAGGCCCCGCTGGCAACGGCGGTGATTGGAGGATTGATGACTTCCACGGTGCTCACGTTGTTCGTAGTGCCGGTGATCTACTGCATGATTGACGATATCGCGCGACGCGTCCGGAGAGATCCGCGGGATTTGGCGAGCAGTACGGTGCTAGCAGCGGACGATACGCCGGGGGCCGCCGCAATTGACCGCGACGTGGTTGGACGCTAAAACGCCCTCCCCGGCAAGAAGGGGAGGGCGGGAAGGAAGCGGGTTTGCGGGGCCCTACTTTTTGTAGTTAGGGTCGCTTTGCGCGGGGACCATGTGATAAGTCGGCTCGGGGGCCGGCTTGCTATCGTCCATCTTCTTACCTTCGCTTTCGCAACCCGCCAGGGCGGCGCCCAAAAGGGCGGCCCCGACGAGAGCAAGCATTTTCCGTCGAGATGTCAGCATCACGGCTGGTAATCCGGGCGGAAGAGCGGGACGTGGCACTGCGAGTCGATGTAGACGTTGCCCTGGCTGGGGTAACCATCGTTCAGGTAGTTGCCAGCCGGGAAGAACGGATCATCCTTTGCGCCGCCGGTTCCGGTGGCACGTGACTTCGCGTGGCCGTCACTGTACACCCAGTTCTCAGTCTTGCCGAAGGCAAAAACGGTGCCGTAATCGATGTTGCCGAAGCCCGACTGGGTTCCGTTAGCAAATCCCGGAGTGTTGTGGTTGTCTGCATTTCCGCAGCTTCCCTGGATGGCACCGCCGCCGTTGAACGCACAGCCGGCGTTAGGATCCGGGCAGATGAGGAACGGGTTGGTGTAGGTGTAACCGTTGTACGCCTGCTTACCAAATCCGGGCCACCAGACAGGGGTGGTGGTGGGAGAAACGACCGACGTGGTGCTGAACTCGGTGAGAAGACCGTTCATGCTGTACGTGGTTACGCCCGGCTTTTTAGCCTGGTTCGCAGCGCTGTAATCCCAGTCGCCGCCAGTCGGTACGCCAGCAATCGTGGAGCCTGGCATCTGGAAAATTTCCATGCTCTTTACATAAGGCATGATTTCGTTTACCGGCGTCTGGTAGGCAGATCGGACACGCTTGTGGCATCCGGCTTGGTTCGCAGCAACTTTACCGGCGTTCCAATCGGCCGGCACGTAGACGCGCGAGTTGAAGTTCCAGAGGCCGCCGCAATCTCGACCAGCCTGTAGCGGGTACAGATCGTCGCTGTCGGTGGTGTAGATCATCGTCGCAGTGGCGATGTTCTTGGTATTGGAAAGATCGGAGGTTTTCTTGGCGGCGAGTTTAGCCTGGGCGAAAACCGGGAAGAGGATGGCGGCGAGGATCGCGATAATCGCGATAACCACGAGCAATTCAATGAGAGTGAAGGCTGATTTCTTGGACATAAGGCAACACCGGATTGCTCCGGCTTCTCCGCGACCAATATAGGCCCCATTTGTTAAGAAGTCAATAAGGCGCCAGAATTGTTAAGAAACTCACAGCTTCCGGTTGGTGGTTAACTGTCGAAGTGAAGCTTGGATTTTTGACCGATGGCAATCCTTCCGATGTAACGTTTGCGAGCGAGACGGGCTTTCAGTGCCTGGAGATTGCGCTGTTTGGGGATTCTCCGCTGTTTGATGACCCAACTCCGTTCCAATCCGCGATTTCAAATTCGGGGATCGAGTTGGCGGCGGTTTCAATTTTTGGCCAGGACTATTTCTCGCCGGAACACGGTTTGAGTTGTCAGGAAAGATTACGCAAGGTCATTCATTTAGCGGATAGCTTGGGTAGCCCGGTGGTCGTCTTTGGATCGGGAGCGTCGT
>CANFJD010000010.1 GCA_947447315.1 Fimbriimonadaceae bacterium | reverse complement strand
TAACCAGCATTGGGATTGAGATGGAAAAGGACTGGATACCCGTCGTGCCGGCTCAGCATTATTCTTGTGGCGGGGTGAAGACTGATCTTGACGGTCGCACAACGATTCCGGGCCTCTACGCCAGCGGAGAGGTGGCTTGCACGGGCGTTCACGGAGCTAATCGGCTCGCAAGTAACAGTTTGCTGGAAGCGATGGTGTTCAGCATGGCAGCGGCGAAGGCTTGCGTAGATGAACCCGAAGGTGGCGCGGCCGAGGTCTCTCCTTTACGATGCATTCCTGAATCTGAATCGGTACGGTTGCGGCGGGCGATGCAAAAGGCCATGACCACCTACGTGGCGATAAACCGCACGGACGAAGGCCTGAGAAAGGCAGCGGACATCCAGAAACAGTTACTAGCCGAATATGAGCGCAAGCCATCGGCTCCGTTTGCCCGCTATCCCCGCGAATCCAGGCATATATTGGAAGCGGCAAAGTATGTAATCGACGGCGCTTTGGCACGCCGGGCAAATATTGGGCTTCACTTCAACCTCGATCTTGCTTGATCGGGGTGGCATCGTAGCGCGGCAGAGCGGCAACCGGTGGGAAATCTATGCTGCCATCAAAATCCACCCAAGCTTCGGCGCGGCCAGGAGCTGCCGATGCGTAACTTAGGTCGAAAACCTTGCCACGGACCATGCCTCCCACGCTGGTTAGATTGAGTTTTGCCGTCCAGGTGGCGGGAAATGAAGTAGTGAAGCCGGCCAACCGATTGTCGGCGGCAGTCCAACCCAGGAACAACCTTCCGTCGTTCACATTTGCCTCCAAGGATATGTCTCCGTAAAGCCGAGCGGTACTGGACAAGTACTTCACGATCGGGGCATCGCTGGGCTTACGATCAAATGAGCCAAAAAGCTGTTGACGAAAGCCAAGGTACGGATCGGGACGGAGCGATTCGGTTCGTACGGATGCCGTGCCATCCGCCGTTCGACGCCGCTGCCATCGATCGAATCCCCGCTCGCCATCCAATCCGGCATTCCACATCGCCCCGACCAGACGTCCCTCCGGCGTATCCGAAAACGCTCCCGCCAGTGAGGCTAGAATGGCTGCTTTCCGAACGGTGTCGGGATTTCCTTCCAAGATGCGCCAATGTCCCCAATCCATCCGCCACGAAAAAGACGTAAGGAGAGAATTCATCGGATCGGGCACCTCTTTGTTGCTAGAAATCGCCTGCGCTAGGAGACCGTGGGCCGCAATCAGGTCGAGATCAATACCCTTCAGATCAAACGGCATGGGTTGCCCCGTATTTGGTTCGGGGCTGAGAATGAGTTGCCCAAGATATGCACGCGAAGCCTGGTCAGCCATACGAATCGTACCTAGGGGCGTATTTGAAAGCCGAATTCGGAGAGCTAGATCGGCGACTGACCCGGCGTCGGTGAAGGCAATGGTAGCGGCGGAATCATCCGGCAGTTCACCGAGCCCAATGGCCCGTCCAGTCGGGATTCTTACCACCGGAAACCGAATCGTCAGCCGCGTGGTCGCCACAACATCTACTGGCCCCTCCTCGGTCGTGATACCGGTGGAGATTATTTCGGATTGGCATTTTATGGCGCTGCCCACGATGGTGGCCATCCGAATGGGGGATGGGATGATTGCACCGGGGCGGTCGAATTCCCAGGTCCCGGTGACGCTCAAAGCGTCTTCCGACACAGACACCCGCTGAAGTTCAGGTGCTTTTTGTTCAAAAAGCGGCGCTACCTTGGTTGCCCGTTCGGTAAGGTCGCCGAGTGAAGCGGCGGAGTTGGCTTGAACCCGATCGAGCCCAAACGGGAGGCCAAATCGTACCCATCCTTTGAAATCTGGCGGGCTTTCCAGGACCCAGTCACCCGGGCGGCCCGTTACTTTGAGGGCAGCTGGTCCATCGGGAAATCCGATCATCCACGCGGGTTGATGGTCTAAAAATGAGAGAAGGATCCACGAAGATGGCGGAGCCGGAACCCCGGCAGTTGCCGATCCACCGGCCCAGGTGAGATACGGCGAACCAATGGAGGTGATGCGAAGGCGCCAACGACCGGGAAAGTACAGTGCAAATCCTGGCGCAGTGGTCGTGAATCGCCCTTTCGAAGGTCCGTTGCGGTTGATGCCAAATCCGACCGTTTGACCGTAGGGAGAGGTGGCTACCGCGCGATGCGCGATCAGGGGAGTATCGAACCGAAGAACCTGCGCGGTGCCCGCATTTGCGCGAAAACCCTGTTCATTGAACAGAACGCCGGCAGACTTGGGCCAAGCATGGTATCCGTACCGACCGAATGGTTCGGCAGCGGCTCCGCCCCGATTCACCAGGCAGAGAAGTGACATTAGGACAGCCACCATCGGCCCCTTAATAAATCGTTGTGCCAAGAATTTGCAGTCCAAATCGGCCAGTTCGGCGCGAGAAAGTCAGGCCCACTTCACGCCAACCCACCCGATAGCCGAGCACATAATTCGTGTCGAGATAGACGTTTTGAAGAAACTGGTCGTAGGTGTACGCGTATCCCAACCGCCAGGAGGGGCTGAAGCGGTACGAAAGGTCTCCAAAAACATTGAACCGGTCAGCATCCAGGCTCTTCCCGACTTGGACACTGAGAGCGGTGCGTCCAGCAAAATAGTTGGAATCTACGCTGAGATAATGATGGCCCAGCACCTTGTCATCCAGACCATTTTGCCGGTAATCGTACGTCATGGTGAACTGAGCTGCGGCAGATAGCCGGCGGAACATGCTCGCACTCCCAACTATTCCCAGGCCCTTGCGTGTGCTATCACCGATGTTTTGGGTGAGTGTGCCGCTGAGTAGCAGGGTGGACTGCTTGTCTAGCTTGAGAGGGTTCGATGAAATGCGTGTATAGAGTCCGGTGGTGTGGGCACTATCGCTCGTCAGCGATCGTCGCGAATAGTTGGTCGTAACGCCGTACGCCAGCCGCGCCGGAAGCGCTCCAACCTTGATCGGCTCCTTCTCTACCGAGAGCCCGAGGTCCATCGTGTCATATGGCAATCCGCGAAGGTTCCGGTTTGCGCTTCCATTGAACGACACTTGGTATCCCGGCTGCTGGTTAAAGACATTCACAGAACCGAAGACGGAACGTCCTTGAGGGCTTTGAAGCTGAAAGCTGGAGCGGGTGTTTTGGTTGATTTGCAGGAATTGCCGGAAGTTGGCGTTCCAGTCATCCCGACCGATTCCGGAGATTGAGGCACCACCCTCCATACTGTCTCCCTTGTTCCAGTTCACTTCGTAGTCCAGAAAAACGCCTTGCGTGGCGGTCGTGCTTCGGCCGTAGGCCTCTCCCGTACTCAGGCGAAAGAGTGATGTTTGCCCAGGACTAATGTTTGTGTAATACGGGTAGTTGATGTTTAGCTTGTTATCGCGGACCTGAACTAGTGCATCGGTGACTACGGGACTATCCGAGTAAATATTTGTGATCTCATACAGCGGCATCGTGAGAACTTTGGTCTCGCCCACGTACATCGATGCCTTTTGGAACTGAATGCCACGGCGCCGGGAAACAACCGCCCGCTTCGCCCGAATAGTGGATGGACTGTAGCTCAGATCCTGAAAAATAAAGCTATCGGAATTGATTGGCGAGGTACTTGGGCGGTAATCAATTCCCGATATCTCGACGACGCCAAACCTCTCACGAGGTTGCATTGGCTCAAGACCCTCAGGGCCTAAATCGTAAAACCGAATCGTGCGCCCGTCGGTTGAAAATGCCTGCGGACGCAGCATGGCAAACGACGTGGTGCCGATACCCGACCGTCGATCCAATTGCAGAAACAGCTCTTCAAAATTCTTGTCAATCTTGCCCATCTTTAAATGGGCACGGCGAGCTTTGACGGTGAATGACGCGGCGTCGACCTGGACGTCCTCGGCGCGAATCTCTATATCACGAAAGCGGACGATGACCGGTCCGGTCGTGGCTGAGGCAGCCACGATTTTCGTATCCGCTGTGTACTGAAGGATAGAGGGCGCAATGACTTCGATGAATTCATTTGCTGCACTCAGAAGGGCACGATCACCGACAAATTCAAAGTCGAGAACGGATGGTGCCGCACTTGCCTTAAGCAGCGAAACTTTTATTCGGCTGAAACCGGGGACACCACCCGCGAAAAGTGTTGCATTGGCAATGCCGCCACGAGTGAGGACTACAGCCTCTCGAAACGACCCCAGCGTCGCCTGAAACAACACTTGAGTTCCATCCGGTACGGATGCACCGTTTGTATCTTTTACGACCGCAGTGATAGTGGCGGTACTTCGTCCATCGGCGACGCTTCGCACTGGAAACGAAGACAGTTGAATTGACTGTTGGGCGCACGCAGTCGCGGTGATAGCGACAGACAAAAACGCTCCGATCAGTAGTTTTCTGGATCGGAGCGTCTGCATGATGGGCACATTGTGGGACGCGCGGAGGCGCTTCCCACGTTCGTAATTACCGGATTACCGTGATCGGATAGAGCTTGCGAACTCTTTCTCCGGTCTCAGATTCGGCCGTGATTTCAATGAGGTACGGACCAGGGGCAACCGACCGATTTGCATTGTCGCGGAGATTCCACACCAGGGTGTTTTCTCCGGCCTTCGACTGACGATCTCGTGATAGACCGTAGACTTCACGTCCACCACTGAGGATGCGCACCGTAGTGCTAGCATCACCAGCCAATGTGTAGTTGATGGTCATCGGAGCATTGGCGGTCTTGCTGCTTCGAGTGGCAACGATACTACCAATCACCGGTCGAGCAGGAGCACCCGGTTCGGCTTCCAGGAGGAAGGTACGAGTCGTCTGCTCCGTCGCATCGAACGTGAAGCCACCGGTTCGGCGCAGGTTCCGCGTCGTCTTGGTTGCTTCATCTACGAGTCGGAACTGAAGGTTCTTCGGCAATTGCGACAGGTTGGGCCAAGTAATCGTCACCGGTCCGGCAGATCGCGTGGTCACCGCAATGGTCCATGCTTGCTTTCCGGGTCGATCGGCGAGAGCGCTGGAGAGCTTAGCTGCCTTGCCCTTAACCTCGCTAATTATTCCCAGGCTGACCGAGCCCTTGATCGGAGCGGTCGGCGGTTCGTAAGCAGTTCCCTTCTGAGCTGCCTTGGCATCATTCGCGACACCAACGAAGTTCTCACTGTCAACCTGATTGTCGGTTCGAGCAACCAGGTTCAACCGCCAATCCTTCAATGTCTGGGCCGGAATTTCCTTCTTCACTTGCGGAGCAACGAACGGCTCGTTTACGTAAGGAAACGCCAGCGTGATGGCCGTGTTAGTCACCGCATCATTGGCAGCCGAGACGTAGACCCAATATCCCTTGTTGGGGAGGAGAAGATCCGTGCCAGCCGAAATCAGTCGGTAGTCAGGAGTGGCCGAGTCAGCATCCCAGTAGAAAAGGGCTCCGTTAATGTAGCCGCCATCTACGAGGTCACTGTACTTGCGAACGGTGCCTGGGTCTTGCGCGACAACACCACTTAGCTGGCCGAGGGGAATCGGATAGGGGAAAGGATTCGAGATCAAGTTCCAACCTTGCGGCAGAGCCGTGAGAAGGGAGGTACTGGAATCAGTGTCGGGAGGGGTAATCGGTGACGGGGTGGTTGGATCGCCCTTGAGAGTTATGATTCCCTTGGGGCTATCCAAGATCAGCCAGCTACCAATTCCTCGGCGAGGTCCGGTCTGGATCACGTATTCCGCCTGGCGAGGATCCCACTCCAATGCCTGGAAGTTTTCATCAACCTTCAGACCGAGAATCGCTTCCCAGCTCGTATTGCTGAACTTCCACGGTGAACCCACCAAGTTTGCTGTGGATGGAAGGGAAAGACGCGGCGTAGAAGCCACATTGATCGTGCCCGGCAAGGTCTTTCGAGCGCCCGTAGGCGAATTCACCTGTACCGTGTACGGCTGAATGCCATTGATATCGGGAGAGACGCGAACCTGAAAATCAACGAAAGAAATCTGGCGAGCTTTAATCTCGGAGATGCTCTTGGTGATCTGCGTCTGGGTTGGATCGGATGCATCCGTCATTCCCGGCGGCAAATTCAAAACCACCGAAACGTTCTGCAGAGTCAACTCATCGTTTGAACTTGAGTACCCAACCGTATTGTCAACGTAGACGCGGAGCGTGAACGGGTTTGGAGTCAAGGCATTCGGATCGCTCGGGCTGGTACCAATTACCTTCGGAGCGTCAACAACTACGGAGAAGGGACGAGTGAAGTTGGAGTTAGACCAGGTGGACTTGTAGTAAGCCACGATTTCTCGAGCGGCACCCGCAGCCACCGAAGTTGGCTGCCACTTTTGTATATAACCCCACTCGAAAGGACCAACTGGCAAGTCGCTCGAAACCAAATTGTCGGGCATGGTCGGCGTATTGTTAGTATACGAACCAAGAAGGAAGAATTCGTCGCCGATCGTAACTTCATCAACGGGAGTCTGTTCGCTGGTGGCAGACCCATTAACGTAAGTTGGACTGTTGACGATCTGAAGACCATAGGCGTTCTCTTGGGTCACGCCGAAGTTGATGTAGTCCGTGAGCTGTAGCGGAACCGTATCGGTAATGGTTGAGGGATCTACCAACCGCTGGAAACGCTGCGGCGTGTGAAAAGGCTTGTTGCCGGGAGCATAGACATGCTCAAAGCCAACGTTGTTGCCGTTCTGATCCAGACCCAGCATCCACTGACCGAACCACAGCCCCACATTTGTAGATGCCGCAGTCGTGTTGGTAATGGTCCACCGAAGTTTGCCAGCGTCTCCGACCAAGTCGCCACGAAGGCGAACCTTAAAGTTTCCAGCAGTAGTTTCTAAAATTGTATAACGGTCAGATCGGCCTTGGAAGGTGAGGCTGATGCCGTTAGCACCGAATAGGGTCTTAGTGGTGGCACCCGCGGCGGATTTTTCAACCACCATGGCGTAGCCAATCGAACCTCCAACCATGACCGGCATTCCAAATTGGAGTCTCAGGTAGTCGTCCTGGTCTGACTGGACCGACCCAAGGGCTCCAATAGAAAAGCCGAACCGGCCTTGGAGATTAAATGTTGCACCACTGGGAGGAACACACGATTTATCGTACGTATCTGTACCGGATACGCCAATCGTCATTGCGAAGAGGTCGTTCTCCAAATACTGTGCGCCGTAATCGGTGCTTGGGCCAGTGGAACTCATTGGCGGCCAGCATGCCGGGTCGTAGCCCGCCTGGGCCGAAGCAAACCCATAGATGCTGCTCAACGCGAGCACGGCTAAACTTTTCGAGAAAATTCGATTCATCGGATTCCTATCATTCGGACGACTTGACCCCCGCCGAGGGTTCGGCGGGGATGGTATTTATTTGACGATCAGACGAGGCTTGTTCGTCAGCGAGGCGGAGGCGGAGGACCAACCGGCGGCTTGTACGACCGCGGAGCGGAGAACACGTATCGGTCCCAATCGCTTCGCTCTGGTCGTGGCCCAGGATTATCCTGCGTGTTGCGGATGCCTACTCGCCAGTACACGGTGCTCGCGTTCTGGATGTAGCTTGGCAATCCGGTCGAACTGACGTCAATCGTCGGGAAGCTAGAGGTTCCGAATGTCACCTGCTTCTTCTGGACGGTGTACGTGCGGTTCTTGGGGAAGTTGAGATCGCTTGAGAACTCAAGCTTCGCTTCCAGAGAGATTGCGTAGGCACCGCTTCCGGTTACGATGAAGGAGAATAGCTGGTTTCCTTGCAACTGCGCACCTTCGTCCGGCTTCGACAGCGTCGGTCGGGTGAGGGCCGTGGCAAGTCCCTTGGCGGACTGACGATCGCTCACCGTGTAGCAAGCCGGAGCAACTTCAGGAGCCATCAGATTTCCGGTGGCCGACGTTGCCGTGCTGGTTGCGGTAGTGCCGCCAGCGGTGGTTGCCGTTGTCGTTGTAGCAGTAGTCGTGGTGGATGTCGTCGTCGTATTTGTCGACGTGGTACCCGTTCCGGTTGCACCCGGAATGTCATTCTCGTCTACAGCTTGAACGACGTTCACAGAGAACTGGTAGGGAGCGCCAATTACGAGAGGCTGCTTGCCAGAGCTGGAACCACCAAATGAAGTGGTGCATCCGGGAACCGGTTTGACGATCCCTGCACTGGAAGTCCACTGGAAGGTGTCCGTAGTCTGATCGGTCGATCGGGTGATGTAGCTTCGAGCACTGTTGCTTTCTACTACGCCAATCGGCACGTCTTGGAAGTCATTTCGCCAGACCTGCCAAGCGACGGTGTTACCGGCGTTCGAGAACGCATCACCAGACCAGGAGATGAGAATCGCGGCACTGCCAAGCGGCAACGTGGCATCTACATAAGATTCGGCCTTGACGCTCGAAACTCCTTCGGAGCCCTTGTTCGAGACGAGGAATCCAATGAGACCCAAGACCAGGAGGGTCGTGATTAGACCGCTGCTGTTACCCTGAGGTCGCTTTCCGACGGTCTTTGGCTGACCATTAGACGAGAAT
This sequence comes from Fimbriimonadaceae bacterium, assembly GCA_947447315.1. Lineage (GTDB taxonomy): Bacteria > Armatimonadota > Fimbriimonadia > Fimbriimonadales > Fimbriimonadaceae > Fimbriimonas. The sequence continues at coordinate 14,565 of CANFJD010000010.1, read as the reverse complement.
CCAGGAAGGACTTCCGGCACATCGAAGACGACTTCGACTCGGTCGCCCGGTCGAATACCTTTCTGCACGCGCTCCGGCTTCACAACTGAACTATCGAATTCGACGTCGGTGACCTTTGCGGTGGCAACTTGAAGACCGTTTCGCTTGACGATAACGGTTTGGCCGGACTTGAATCCAGATCGGCTGCCTTGATTAACTAGGGCGGCGCCGGTGGTGGTGTTCAAGACGGTGCCGTACGGTAGAACGCGACCGCGAATCTCAGAAACAGCCGTTGAAGCTGCCTGCAGTATAGCGTCGTTGATTAGCGCCTTGTCATCCGTGCTGTCTGGACGAACGGTTGACGTTCCCAATACAGCCGCGCCGTTAACGGGCAGCTGACTGGCCACGTCGTAGACCACGACTCGGATCGAGACGTTTGCACTCTTGCCAGCGGCGGTGCGATTGATTCGATAATCAACCACATCACCCGTCACTACCTTGGTTGCTCGGGCTTCCTGAGCCACGCGCATTAGGTTAGCGAACTGCTCCGGGGGACTGGCTACGCCAAGCGTGGTGATCGCCCGCTGCACTGTCTCCTGCGGAATAAGCTCCACATTCGGGTTCGATATCTTAGATAACTCACCGATGATGGCGCTGCTGGTACGCGAGCCGAACTCTGTTCCCTTTTCCTTCCGGTTGGCAAACTCAACGACAGCAATAAAGTCGGTCGGAGTTGCAACCTGTGCCGTAGCACGGCTAAGAAGGGCCAGGGTCAGGGTCGGCATCAAGAGTGCCAAGACGACGAAATGGCTGAAAATCCTTCCGACTAGCGAAGTGTTGAACCGCCTCACTTTGACGCTTCCTCCTTATACATCCTGTTTTTAGATGGGCCTCTGCCCGTGAATTGTGGGCATCTGCCCGATCGATGATGCGACGGCGTATTTGCGCTGCCTGCATCGAAAATGGCGAAGTTTAGATCTGCTGATATAGCTCCGCTTTCTGAACCGCTGATATTTCCCTCTCGGGTTGAAAGTTTCGTCATTATAAGTTTGATCTAACTTCGGTTGATTACCTATCCACAAGCAAATTCATGCCCCGAACTAGGCACCGGCAGTATAGCACGAACTATTTAGGTTCGCAATAAAGCCAATTTCCAGTCCGACGTTTAAGGTAATCAGTTCATTTCCGGCCACTGGAGCTTCTCCAGAACGACTCGGGTTTGATCTTGGACGCTTCGGAGAGAATCATTGGTTCTAACCACGGCATCCGCGAACTGCATTTTTACCCGGGTCGGCAGTTGCGCCGCTAGCATTCGCTCAGTTAATTCGAAATCTTGTAGCCGTTCCATCAATCGGCGACGCTGTTCCACCTCCCCGCAGGTGACGACGATCACCGCGTCAACCTCCAAATACCGGACGGTTTCTATAAGAAGCGGAATCTCTACGGCGCCGTGAAATCCACGGGCACGAGCCGCAATCCATGGGTGAAGAATCTGATTAAGTCCGCGGCGGGCCTCATCATCGGACAGGATTCTCGATCGAATGCCTTCCCGATTTGCAATCGACAGCCCAAGAAGGCCTTCTACCTCCTGCTGAATCTCGGGGTCGGAAAAAGCTTGGCGCGCGAGGACATCGGCCGAAAGCGTGGGAACGCCCATATCGGCACAAAACTGAAGGACAGTGGACTTCCCTTCGGCAATTCCGCCAGTGATGGCTATCTGCATATAAAAATAGCCCGGAGCATTTGCTCCGGGCTATCGAGTTTACGCCTCTTCGGCGGCAGTTTCGGCCGAGGTGGCTTCCGACTCGTCGTCGGCACTCTCATCGCGATTAAGGAGGCCACGAAGGGCTCCAAGTCGCTCGCCAATGGTAGCACCACCGGTGGCGAAGCCACGGCGACTGCTGCCACCGATGTCCTCACCCTCAGATCCGCCTTCATCTCGACGACCACGAGGACCGCCCTTTCCAGGACCACCACGCTTTGGACCGTCTCCGCGTCGCAGATCGACTTCAAATCCGCTTGCAGCTTCCGTTGCGCCCGGTCGAAGTTCGGCACCGCCACCGATGGAGCGCATGGAAAGTACCATTCGTCGCTCATCGGGTCGAAGATCGATGATCTGTGCTTCCACTTCTTGGCCTTCTTCCACCACGTCTTGCGGCTTTCGAATGCGTCGGATGCTCATCTCGCTAACCGGCATAAACGCTTCTGCGCCTTCCGGCAACTTGATGAATGCGCCGCTCTGAACGATTCGCGAAATGTTGACCGTGAGCTTCTGCTGATTCTTGTAGTTCTCTCGAATGAGATTCCACGGATCCGGCAGTACCTGGCGGTGACCAAGCGATATCTTGCCATTGCCCGGATCGAGCCGTAGCACCATGACCTTGATCTTCTGGCCTTCTTTGAACATTTCCTTGGGATGCGTGATGCGAGCCCAGCTCATTTCCGAGATGTGCAGCAAACCATCCACACCACCGAGGTCGACAAATGCGCCGTAATCGGCCAATCGTCGCACGGTGCCTTCCAGGGTGTCACCCGGCTTCACATTCGTGAAGATATCGTCCTTCGCCGCCGCTCGTCGCTCTTCTTCCGCCTGGCGGTTGGAGAGGACGACCTTCTTGCGATCGCGATCGATCTCGATGACTTTGAGATCCAACGGCTGACCGACGTACTTTTCGATGTTACGCAGCTTGCCGCTACCCACGTGGGTTGCCGGCACGAAGCCGCGCACGCCTACGTCGACCACCAGTCCACCCTTCACGCGGTCGATGACCTGCGCCTTTAGGGTTTCCTGAGACTTGTACGCATTCTCAACGCGGTCCCAAACTTCTTCGAAGTCAGCCCGCTTCTTGGAGACGATCGGGTTACCTTCGGCGCCTTCCGGACGAATGACGATGACGCTGATCTTGTCGCCAATGTTGAACAAGCCGACGGCCGTCTGCAGGTTTTCTTCGCTCAGCTCGCTGAGGGGAACAATTCCTTCCGCCTTCGTGCCAAGGTCAACGAAAACCTTATCCTGATCCACCTGGATGACGGTCGCTTCAATCCGCTCACCCTTGCTGAGTCGCTTGAAGCCGCCTTCGGGAGAATCGCCCTCTACCGAGAAATCGCCAGCCATGTAGCTCTCGAAGAGGTCCATGTCGTTCACGACTGGTACAGCGCGAACGGGAGCCGGCTCGACTGCCGGAGCGGCAGGAGTTTCGGTTACGGCAACCACTTCCGGAGTGGCTTCGGTGACGGCTACTTCGCTCGCAGGTGCTTCTTCAGCACCTGCGGCAGGAGTCTCCGGTTCGGCGGCCGGTACGGCAGCCTCAGGTTGGTCGGTTTCGGTGGTGTCGGGCGCCGTGGCTTCGGTGGCCGTGGCCTCTGCTTCCACCGGCGCGGTGGTCGTTTCGGTTGCGGTTTCTACCGGGGCCTCCGCCGGGGCTGCCGTTTCGGTTGCCTCGGGGTCGGTTGGCGTCGGGTTCTGGTCGATCGTCATAGGTCTAAGGATTTGCTCCAAGAAAGAGTGTGTCTAGTATCTCTTTCTCCACTCTTCAGCGAGGAGAGCACGAGGCACAAAACAGTTAATTATGACGCAGTTTCTCCGCACCATTCCCGCAAACTGCCGTACAAATGGGCATATCGAGCTCGAACCTCGGAATATTCCGCACCACTTGGCTCAAATCTGTCTTTTGTCTTAACAATTCGGGCCGCTTCTTGCACGGAAGACCAAACGCCGATTCCGACGCCGGCCAAGATTGCGGCTCCCATCGACGGTCCTTCTTCCGCTTCCATCTTCACGCACGGCGCCCCAAACATATCGGCTACCGTCTGGACCCAAAACTCTCCCTTTGCTCCGCCGCCCGAAACGCGAATCTCGTCTGATTTCGCTCCCAGCGACTGCAACACTTCGAAGCCATCCATGAGGCCTGCCGTGACACCCTCAAACACTGCGCGGGCCAGACTTGCGCGATCGGTGGCGAGGCTCAGACCACCAAATGCCGCTCGTGCGTTCGGATCGTTATGTGGACTGCGTTCCCCCGTTAGGTAAGGCAAGAAAGTCGCCCCGTTCGCGCCCAACGGAGCGGTCGCGGCGAGTTTTCCGATCTCCGCGTAGCTGAGGTCGGGAAAGATTGTGTTCCTCGCCCAAGCCAGCGCTCCCGCACAACTGAGCATGACGGACATGGCGTGCCAAGCGCCATTAGCGTGGCAAAAAGTGTGGGCTCGGCCTTGGGAGTCGTACTCCGGTTCGGAAAGACTGGTAAAAACCACGCCGCTGGTCCCGAGCGAAACACTCACCACCCCCGGTACGACCGCACCGGTGCCAACCGCACCCGCGGCCTGATCGCCGCCACCTGCCACCATGGGAATGCCGTGTGCCGTTTCTCCCGTGACCTCATATGATTCAAATGACTTAGGGAAGAATGCCGGATCAATTTCAAGTTGACACATCATGGTGTTGCTCCAAGTTCGCTTGGGGACATCGAAGATGCCGGTTCCACTGGCGTCCGAGACATCGGTGGCCATTCCGCCGGTGAGGCGAAACCGAATGTAGTCTTTGGGAAGCAACACCGACTTCACGCGCAGATAGTTCGAAAGTTCGTGGTTGCGCAGCCAAAGGAGTTTGGGCAACTGAAATCCGGTAAGCGGGGGATTGCCAGTGATCGCTTTGACTTCCGCAGCCCCGATCGTGCGATTGATCTCCTCGCATTCCGCCACCGTCCGCTGGTCGTTCCACAAAATTGCGGGCCGAATGACCTTATCATTCGCATCAAGAAACACGGAGCCGTGCATTTGCCCACCGAGGCCAATGGCGTCGACTTTCCATTCGCTTAGCTGCGCGAGGCAAGATTGGACACCTTCCCACCAGAGTTCGGGATCTTGCTCCGACCACCCGGGTTGGGGGATCGAAACGCCATATTCCGCGTGGGCTTGGCCCAAGACCCTTCCGGTCTCATCGATGACGATGGCTTTACATCCAGAAGTTCCGATATCAATCCCGAGGAGTTTGCTCACGCCCCCATTCTTACCCCGCACGCCCAATTGTCGGTACCCGAGGGGTACCTTGGTTGAGTGAAAAGAGCCGTTATTGACGTTGGATCGGGATCCGTTTTGCTGTTGGTGGCAGAGCAGACGGCCGGTGGCTGGACACCGATTCAAGAAACGTCGCGGATGACTTTTCTAGGTGAAGGCGCGAAGCAATCGGGACGGCTGCGAGAGGAACGTATGGTGGCAACGCTGGCTGCGATCGCCGAAGCGTTTCGAGCCGCGGAAGCATTGGGTTGCGAGACCATCGAGGCGGTGGGAACGATGGCCCTGCGGATTACCGAGAATGCACCGGAATTCTTGGAGCGAGCGGCGAGTCAAGGAACACCGGTGACCGTAATTTCAGGAGAATTGGAAGCAGAGCTTGGCTTCCGGGCAGTGATTGAGGATCCGATATTTTCCGAATTTGAGCGCGTATCGATCCTGGACCCGGGCGGGCAATCCACCGAACTCACCATGGCGGCCAGGACTGCGGATGGCTGGACAAAGACATTCCAGCACTCTTTTCCGCTCGGAACGCTCCAGTTGCGCGGCGGAATGCTGCGATCCGAAACCCCTACCCCCGGTGAAATTCTTGCCACTTCTGCGCAAATTGACGATACGATAGGAGTGGAAATCGCGCCCGCCGATCCGGGTCCCGTGGTCGCCCTGGGGGCGCCCGGGACCGATCTGGTGATGATTCGCAACGGCTGGACCATTTGGGATGCGAACCGAGTTCACGGTAGCTACTTGGATTACGAGGAGGTAGGCAAAGCGGTGGGATGGCTGATGCGGATGACGGACGAAGAACGGGAGTCGATCCCGGGAATTGAAGCTGGCCGTGGCCAAACAATTCACGCGGGTTGCCTGATCCTTGAACGGTTCTTGAACGCGCTTGCCGCCCCCGGGGTGTCGGTTAGCGTGCGTGGATGGAGGCACGCGTGGCTCACCCACCCAAAGTAACCCCGCCGGAGCCAGGATTTGCCGATCGCTTTCGCCAGGCGGTCTCCGGGCCCTCTGCCGGTACGTGGTTTGCCGGGCTCGCATTGGCGACCGTGGTGACATTTTCTGCCGGAAGTTGGCTGGCTAGTTTCTCGCGACCGGTGGCTCCAATGACGTTTTCCGATTCGGAAACGAAGTCAGCATCGAATGAAGTCTCACCGGGGCAATCGCTGATGGTACACGTCGTGGGAGCCGTAAAGTCGCCCGGCGTGGTGCGGCTAAAGTCGGGAGACCGAGTGGCGGACGCGATCGCCGCGGCAGGTGGAGCGTGGACGAACGCCGCCACCGACGCTCTGAATCTGGCGGCAAAGGTGGAGGACGGCGAGAAAATCATCGTTCCCAAGCGGGGCCTGGCAAATGTCGCATTGGGAAACGGTTCGACTTCCGCCACTTCCCCGCCGGCAAGACTCAGTCATCGTCGGGGATCGGCTACCAAGTTTGATGATGGGGTCCCAGTCGTTCCGCCCGGAGTCATGGAACTAGAGCCATTACCAACCCCAACACCTGGAATAGCGGCGACGAGCAAATCGACCGCCGGAAGCAGTTCAAACGAGTCAGCTTCACCAAGCGCTTCTGCCGGCGGCGAGATGGTGAGCCTCAACTCCGCATCGCAAACTCAACTGGAAACGCTGCCCGGAATTGGCCCGAAGACAGCGCAAGCGATATTAGAGTATCGCCGACAAAACGGGCCGTTCGCGAGCGTCGATGACATCATCAATGTGAAAGGAATCGGCCCGAAAAAGCTGGAGAAAATGCGTCCTTTCTTGCGCTTGTGACTGTGGGCAGTCGACTAGCGACCGCCCAATCCGCTCAGTGTTACGCCTTCGATGAAGTACTTCTGCATGAAGAAGAACAGCGCCAAGACGGGAAGCATGGTGAGAGTCGCAAAAGCCATCAGCAAGCCGGGTTCCGTGCTGCGATCACCTTGATACAGCTGAAGCGCATAGCTTAGCGGCATATTCTCGGGAGAGTTGATGTAGATGAGCGGACCCATGAAGTTGTTCCAGGCGCCGAGGAATGTCCAGATGAAGATGACGGCGAGAGCAGGTTTGATCTGCGGCAGCATGATCGACCAGAACGCCTTGAGATAGCTGCATCCATCAATCTTGGAAGCGTCTTCCAGTTCCATCGGGACACCCCGGAAGAATTGCCTCAACAAGAACACATTAAATGCCGAGCCAAAGAAGGCGGGCACCCAGAGCGGATACAGAGTATCGATCCAACCAAGAGTACGGAAGATGAGGAACTGCGGCAACAGTGTGACCGCCGCGGGCAGCATCATCGTGGACAGCAGAATTGCAAACCACTGATCTCGCCCCGGGAATTGCAGTCGACTAAAACCGTAGGCGACCAGGCTGCACGAGAGCAACGTTCCCACAACACTCAGAATCACGAGGATCAACGTGTTTTTGAGATACACCAATCCGTTCATGGTCTCGGGCGGAAGATAACTAAGCGCGTCGGGATAGTTTTGCCAACGCAATCCATCCTTCCGGACAGGCTCAACTTCGGTCGGCGAAAATTCCTTTACCGTTCCCTTTAAAGCGTCGGGCGAGTCGAATTGAATACGGCGCGAACCGGAATCCATTTCCTCGACGACGATCCCAGTACCGACCATTCCGTTCACCTTTGCCGTTACGATGGGGGCGTCGCGGGGAATCTCTTTCATCGACTCGCGTCGGGTTTCCAATGTGGTGCCGCGGAGCGACAGCGGTTTGAAGATATCCATCTTCACGGTGCCATCCGGCTTTTGATCGAGCAAAGTCGCCTGAACGGTTTGTCCGTTAAACGGAACTTCGTACAGAGGATTCTTGGGGTCCATGTACGGCCGCGTGAGAGACACCTTGGGTACCCACACGATGCCGTTTGGAGACGCCATGTCCCGGTCCTCCTTGAAACTGGTCACCAGCAAAAACACAAACGGAAGTCCGAGAACAACGGAGCCGGCGATCAAGACCGCTTGGGTGACGACGGTGCGGCTGAGGTTGCGCGACGCCGTGTGTTGTGCCGCGAGAGCCATCGCCATCGCGCCGCCAAAAATGAGCAGGAGACTAATTGCGAGCCACTTACCATCAAAGGGAATCGAGCCGCGAAGAACCTGGATATCGCTCGTCGGGTCGCTACGGAACCAGAATGCCGCCGCGACGGTGACCACTGCCCAGATCCCGGCCGCTTGGAACCTTGCCATCCGCTCCTCGCGATTAATGGCCAGACTGCCCTGCGCGATGCGGACAATCAGCATCAGGAGCGAGGCAAAGCCGAGCCAACCGCAGAACGGCATCACGAACCAAATCAAACGCAATTGGTAGACGCTTCCCGCCGCGGGAGCGCTGGCTCCGGGAATCTGGATGAACAATGAAGCCGCTAGCGCCAAAACACCAACGAGGGCGGAAGCGATCATCGACCGAACAATCAATGGTCGCTCCGAATCGGATGCCACCTTTAGCGAAACTGCACTCAAACCGGCTTTAAGCAGGCCGCCCCATCCAAACCAGGTGAGAGCGGTTGCCAAAAGGTAGATCAGATTTGGGTGCATTATCGGTTTCCTCGCGAGACATTCTGTTTCAATTTCTGGTCATCTCCTTATTTGTCAGTCTCGTAATGGACCCAGCGAGGGGCGAGACTAAATTGAACGAAGGTCAGGATGAGAATAATGGCGAAAATCATCCAGGCGATGGCGCTAGCGGGACCCATTTTGAAGTAGGCGAAACCATCCTGGAACAGCTTAAACACCGGTGATAGCAGCGAGTCATCGGGGCCGACGGGGCCATCCTTGCTCGGCCGCATGACGTATACGCGGTCAAACTCCTGCATCGCGCCGATGAATCCCATAACCGTGTTAAAGAAAATCACGGGAGAAAGCATCGGCACCGTCACCGTCCAAAACTGCCGACGAGGATTGGCTCCGTCCAGGGACGCCGCCTCGTAAAGAGTGGTCGAAACTCCTTTGAGACCGGCTAACCACAAGATCATGCCGCTTCCCGCGCCCCACATCCCCTGAAGGATGAGCGCGTTCTTAGACCAGTCGGCACTTTGCAGCCAGTTTGGCGGAACCACGCCAAACCACTGGGTGATGGTGGCTTGCCATCCGGAATTGATAAGGCCCTTGTTGGCATCCGGGGTCAGAATCCACACCCACAACACGGCACTAGCGATCCCCGGCACGATTGCGGGCATGTAAAAGAATGTTCGGTAGAACCGCATTCCCTTCGAAGCCGTGTTTAGCAACAGAGCGATTGCGAGACCAGTAAAAAGCCCCAACGGCACTCCAAGCCCGGCGAGGTACAGAGCGTTACCCAGCGCCTTCAGCATCGTCGCACGATCTACGGTGGCGAGTTGGACGTAGTTGTTCACGCCCACAAAACGGGCTTCATTGAGAACGTCCCATTGGGTGAAGCTGAAAAAGAGCGACGCCATCATGGGCCCGACGGTCAGCAACAGGAAGCCAAAGAGCCACGGCGAGATGAACAGATAGCCCCAGACCGTCTCGGCGCGAGCAATTCGACCCATCTTTTGGCGGGTTAGCCAGAAAACAAACGCTGCCAAGGCGGCGGCAACGATACCGATACCGATTTTGAGCGGAATGCTCAAGTCGATAACGGGATATTGTTCGCGGTGAAAGAAAGCATCGAGGTCACGCTGAACGGTCTTTTGACCAGCTTCCAGCGTTTGCGCAGGCGTGCCCTTTTTGTACAGGGCCGATTCCATGGCCTTTACGTGTTCGCCCCACAGCAACTGGCCCACGAATGTGGCGGGCCGAACGCGACCGTATTTGCCGATTTCGATGTGGGTCGCCAGCGCATCGGCGAATTTCTTATCCGCCGGCTTGAAACGTCGGAACGATTCTTCATTCGCCTCTCGACTGCCCATGAGTCGAGGGATGAATGCGCGTCCACGACGGCGCTCCCATTCCCGCTGGGCGGCGTAATCGATCATGCGGCCTTCGGTGCTAGTACTGAATTTGATGAATTTCCAGCCGTCTTCGATGTTATGGGCACCCTTCGGAATCGCGTAGCTATAACCACCGAACCAGGTGATGAAGGTGTCCTTTTCGTCTTTAAACCGTCCGCGCTTGTAGAACCGATCGTCGGGCACCGGAGCCGGTGCCGCGCCGAGATCAATCTGCGGGCCGTATCGCGCGAGACCGTTGAGAATCCAGTCCCCGTCAATTTTCATGGCGACCTTGCCGGTGATGAACGGATCGTTTTCGTTCCCCAGGAAGCCGCTCTGGAACGATGCCGCATTCTCATAGCCACCCAATTGAGCGTAGCCATCGATCATGAACTGCAGCGCCGTTTGAGAGTCGGGGGTATTCAGCGTACAGGTGCGTCCATCGGCCGACATGAAATTGGCATTGTTCTGGAAGGCGTACATGTACAGCCAGGCGTTTCCAAAGTTCGGGATAAACCCTGCCTTAATCAGCTTGCCGTCTTTATCGAATTCGGTGAGAATCTTGTTGTAGGCGAGAAGTTCCGACCAGGTTCGTGGTGCTCGATCGGGATCGAGTCCCGCCGCTTTCAGTTGGTCCGCTTTGGCTTTAAAATTTGCCTTATTCCAATAGAGGATGCGGTTATCGGCACTCGTCGGGATGGCGTAGATCTTCCCTTCGTAAGTAGCCTCTCGCCAGGGCGCGTCGTAGTACTGCTCCTTTCGCGGGGTGAGCGGGTCGGTCGCGTCTCGCTTCATGAAGTCATCGAGAGGCAAGAAGGCACCGCGGCTGGCCCAGTCGCTAATTGTAAATCGGTCCTGGTTAATGACGTCGGGAGCAACATTGCCCACAATGGACGTCATCAATTTTTGCGGATCCATGGCGCCCGCCCCCATGCTCAGGATGCGGACGTCGATATCTGGATTGCGCCGCTCAAACTCTTTGATGACGGCGTCTTGCCCTTTGCTATCGGCCCCGATGCTAACGCCCCATACAACCAGGGGACGTTTTTTGGTTGGTTCGGCGCCGCTGGGCGCGGCCACCGAGAGGGCGGCACACAAGGTGACCACCAACAGCGGGAGTAGACGACATCGTCTCATCATATTTTCGCAGATTCTACTTGACTTTGGGTTAAGAATACGAATTCACAGAGGTTTACCCTGCGGCAGTTTCTAGCCGGCAGGCAGAATCTCAGCCGGAATGACGGGCGGTTTGCTTGATGGCTTTCGCGTCAGTTGGTCATCCACAAGGTGATTGGGGATCTTAAATCCACCGTTACTCAACCAAAAATCCGAACCGGATTCACCCGCATCAAAATCGATTCGATCACGCTGGCGACCGGTTACATCACAGCTAAACTGCGCATTCGTGATTTGCTTCCACACCCCGTGGCTACGCACCCACTGATTTCCGAAGCGAGCCTTCCGGAACAGCTGCCCATTATCGCCACCAAAATTCTCAACGAACGAATAGAGGCCGTTCAAGTAGTTGCCATCTTTGGGCGCTCGGAACGAAGCGATCAGACCCCAAGCTCGCCGGTCGTTAAAGTAATAGTAGCCTGAATACGTCGTGTGAGAACCATCGGGCTTTACCGTCACCAGGAATCGGTGCCGATCTCGAGTTTTCCAGTTGTACACCAAGTGACTGTGGCCTCCCGTACCCTCGTTGCCGAAATCTCCCGCCGAAACCCCGTCGCCCTTCGCCAACAGCGTCACGCGATCATCACTCGATACCTTGCTCCGGTCCATCGCTTCGTTGCCGCTATCCCAGATTGAGAAAATGATCCGTCGCTCGGTGGGGGAATTGACCTGCATGCCGAAGTATCCGCGCCGGAATCCGGTTGCCATGTAGTAGGTATAGATCGGGTCGGTTTCTGCCTTGATCTCGGTGTAGAACGCGTCGAGTTTGTCGTCCGCCGTCGATGGGTACTTCAAATGCACACTCGCCGCGTTGCGACGCTCTTTCAGGTTGAAGTGTGAGTTAGTCAGAGCCGTCCCAGACAGGCTGATCGCCTGGACTGCACCATAGTTACTACCGCTTTTGCGGATGCCTTCCAAACGGATCCGATAGAAATCCTCTCGCGGAATAGTGTACGGGCCGAATTCAGTGTCGCCGCCGATGATGTCGTGCTTGATGCCCCGGTTGGCGATCACCAACTTATAGATTGCGCGGTCTCCACCGGAGATGGCCGCCCGCACGGTTACGTTGAGGGTGCCCTTGCTGAGCTTGCCGTACCAGTTCAGGGTTTGCCGAGGATCGGACCAGACCGAGTGACCCGCTTCGGAAATTTCTATCGCGTTCGGGTCGGGTTCGCAATATGCGGTGGAAATAGGGAGAAGGACTGGTGGCTCGACGGCGAGCAGCAGGGGAACGATCACGATGCCTTATGATGAACCATAACGAGCCCGCACGATGAACGCCAGATCAGTTGCCGGGGCGATGCTTTTCGGCCAGGCGCACCGCCGCATCCCAGGCTTTTAGAATATCGGCCACCAGTAGCCCGTACCCACCATCTCCCGAGATGTTCATTTGGCGAAGAATGTAGGCCGGATGGAGAGTCGCCATGATGGTGCGAGCGTATTCGGAAGGAAAGAAAAGCCCCCGTTCTTTGGTGATCGCGAAATTCTTACGGATGAGGTTCTTCGCGCTCGGCGCGCCGATACACAGGATCACTTGCGGCCCGATGGCTTGCAATTGCGGGAGGAGCCATTGCCGGCACGTGCTACTTTCCAATTCGGTTGGCGGCCGGTTCTGGGGCTTTCCGGTTGACCAATCCGCCGCGCGGCACTTGACCGTGTTCGTAATGTAGACCAAATCGCGCGAAAGTCCCGCATCCCCGATGGCCTGATCAAGCAGCTTCCCCGCGCGACCCACGAATGGTCGCCCCGTGGCATCCTCTTGATCTCCCGGCCCTTCCCCCACCAAAACGAGTGGTGAGTGAGGGTCGCCTTCCCCAAAGACGACGTTTCGTCGACGTTGGCTTAAGTCGCAAGCGGTGCAGACCACGCAAGATTCTCGAAGGCGAGCGAGTTCGTCAGTCATTCTCAATTTCGGCTTTCAAACGTGCGTAACTGTCTTCCAGTGTTTGGGGCATTACGCGCACGCCGCCGACGGCGGTCATGAAATTGGTGTCGCCGTTCCACCGGGGCACAATGTGCCAGTGAATATGAATCGGGATTCCGGCCCCGGCAGCGCGGCCCATGTTGACGCCAATATTCATCCCATCGGGACGATACGCCCGCTTTAGCCACCTGGCCGCGCGGGCGAGAAGTTGAATGATTTCAAGCAACTCCTGGTCGTCAAGCAGATCAATTTCGGCAACCTGCCGGTAGGGAGCGATGAGCAAGTGGCCGTTCGTATACGGAAAGGCATTGAGCATGATAAACGCCACTTCACCGCGAAAGAGGATGAAATTCTTGGCGTCATCCTGCTCGGCCGGCAGGTCCACAAAAATGTCCCCGGTCCCACGATTCGTGGCCGAGACCTCGGCGGGCTTTTCAATGTAAGCCAGTCGCCACGGTGCCCACAAAACGTCATTCGCCATGCGGGCAGATTACCGTTGTCTTCGGAGTCACCTTACATCACCGATGGTTACATGGAAAGTTGCTCGCGGAGCTGTAACTACCGAATTGGGTCAGAAATCGTGACCGCCTTCGCGTGGCCGTCGACAAAGGCAACGATATTGGTTTGCTTCCCACCGTAATTCCAGCGAGGCGGGTTGGGCATCCGTTCGAGGTCGCCGTGGGCATTCGGCTGGGTGATGACACTGTCAAACGTCAGCACTGTCTGAGCATCATCCTGAATTTTGTCAGTTTTCCATCCGCTGAACCTGTCGCGAAATGCAATGAATTCGGGGGGATTCAGCTCTCCACGGGGAGCCATCGAAAGGAAAATCTCGGACGGGAGTTTCTGATTTGCCGCTACTTCCGTTTGCCAATTGGCGGCCAGTGGTAAGCGGTCATCGTGGTCTTCTGCATACAAGAGACTCGCCGTCGCACATTGCTTTACCATCGAGACGAGATTAGTTCGCCTTGCCGCTACTGACGATTCAACGAACAATTGCACCAGGGTTACTAAACTCAGCCCGGTCAAAATTAACGCGAGCAGCCGAAACCACATTCTCCGGCGAGTTGCCGAAGAGGAAGCGGACTCTGGGTCAGATGCTCTTGGCAAGAATGATGGCTTCGGCGACTTCCCGCATGGTTTTGCGTTCGTTCATCGATTTGATCTGAATGCGGCGATAAGCTTCGGACTCGTTGATCTTGTGCTCATCCATCAGGATGCCTTTCGCCCGATCCACCAGCTTTCGCGCTTCAAGCTTTTCGGTGAGGTTCGCAACCTCGCCATTGAGTGCCAAATTCTGCTCGAAGCGACTACGCGCTACCTCGATGCTCGGGGGAAGGTCACTCGGCTTAAACGGCTTCACGAGATAAGCGAATACGCCTGCACTCTTGGCTCGCGACACCAACTCTTTGTCGGAATACGCCGTAAGCAAGATCGTCGGCGCGATGTTTTCCTCGGTGATGATTCCGACCGCTTCGATGCCATCCATCACCGGCATTTTTACATCAAGGATGCAGACATCGGGCTTCGTTTCGCGAGCCAGAGTTACTGCTTGCTGGCCGTCGCCACCTTCGGCCACCACGTCATAT
>CANFJD010000009.1 GCA_947447315.1 Fimbriimonadaceae bacterium | reverse complement strand
TCAAATCTGGGTAAGGTTCTTCGGTTAGTATCGAATTAAACCACATGCTCCACCGCTTGTGCGGGTCCGCGTCAATTCATTTGAGTTTCAACCTTGCGGCCGTAGTCCCCAGGCGGGATACTTAATGCGTTAGCTGCGGCACAGGAGGGGTCGATACCTCCTACGCCTAGTATCCATCGTTTAGGGCGTGGACTACCAGGGTATCTAATCCTGTTTGCTACCCACGCTTTCGCGCCTCAGCGTCAGGAAACGACCAGTATGCTGCCTTCGCCATGGGTGTTCCTCCTGATATCAACGCATTTCACCGCTACACCAGGAATTCCACATACCTCTTCGTCCCTCAAGTCTGCCAGTATGCAGAGCAGTTTCCGGGTTGAGCCCTGGAGATTTCACTCTACACTTAACAGACCGCCTACGCGCCCTTTACGCCCAGTAAATCCGGACAACGCTTGCACCCTACGTCTTACCGCGGCTGCTGGCACGTAGTTAGCCGGTGCTTATTCTCAGGGTACCGTCCTAAGTCTTTCCCTGAAAAAGGAGTTTACAGACCTAAATCCTTCATCCTCCACGCGACGTCGCTGCGTCAGGGTTTCCCCCATTGCGCAAGATTCCCAACTGCTGCCACCCGTAGGTGTGTGGGCCGTGTCTCAGTCCCACTCGAGCGGATCATCCTCTCAGACCCGCTACCCGTCGTCGGCTTGGTGAGCCTTTACCCCCCCAACTACCTGATAGGCCATGAACCCCTCTTGAAGCGAAAAACCTTTAATTTCTCTACCATGCGGTAAAAAAGTCACATCTGGTATTACCCGCGGTTTCCTACGTATATCCCAGACTTCAAGGCAGGTTGTTCATGTATTACTTCGCCGTTCGCCACTAGGTATTGCTACCTCGTTCGACTTGCATGTTTTAGGCACGTCGCCAGCGTTCGTCCTGAGCCATGATCAAACTCTCCGAAGAAAGTGTGATCGCGAAACCAACTCAATTGGTTTCGCTTTACTCTTTTTGAATTTTTTCACTTGTCTACCGAAGTAAACTCGTGAGACAGAGGTTTTGGAGTTATTACTAACTTTAAACCGTCCGTTCTAATATTTTCACTTGGAACGCGTCTCTATGAAACTTTCAAAGTTCTTTGCGTCTTCCTCTCGTCAGCCGCATTAATATGAAACCAGATTGGGGGGTCGATTGTCAACCCCCCATTAAGAAAAAGTTCGAAAAGTGAATCCTTTCGAGTTATCCACACCGTCTTGAACTCCTTGGGGGCGAATGAAATGTTGACTCCAAATCCCATTTCCGACGCCTTGAACCTGCCTTGTCATTAACGCTTTGAGTTCGGCGCAACCCGTTTCTACACCGCCCGCTACGTTGGCCACTTGGGCCGCGATGGAAAGGAAGCCTTGCTAGCGGTTGGCCAATGTTAAGAATTCCCAATGGGTATTCGGCCCGCCGGCAGGGTTGTTATTCACCGCATAGGTTTGCCTGGTGAAACCGCCCACCGCGGGAGGAACCTCCACGCCGCCTAGTGGGTCGCCGTTTCACTATAGGATTTCGTAGCTTTCCGGGCCAATCGGTGACGGCCATCAAGTCCAGCGAGGTCTTGGATCAGGGCAGTTGATGATCAAGTAACTAGATTGCGCCCTAGCCGTTAAACCCACGTGAAGTTGATCTTGGCCATGCTGATGCTTTTGGTCGTATCCTCGGTTTGGGCACAGGGCAGCCTGGGGGGTGGAGGCGGAGGTGCCTTCGGCGGAGGCGGTGGGTTGGCCGGGCGAGCAGGAAATGATGGAAGCGATCCAAACCAGGAGATTCCCGAGCAATTTCGACAACCGGCAGAAGTTGGATGGCCGATTGATTGGCAAAAGCGGACGGCGATCCTATCGCCCGGCGATCGAGTTGAATACAAGATCAAGCTCGCGGCGGATGAAGTGTTGCTGGCGGTAGTCAGCAGCACGAGCTTTGACCCAGCGCTTGAATTGACGCGCGACAAGGCTCTGGTAGCCAAGAATGATGACCGCCGAGAAGGCGATCAATCATCGATCATCAATTTCCGCGCCCCCGCGGCGGGTGAGTATTCATTGATCGTGGTGAGCTACTCCAAAACGGCGGGTGGTCAGTTCACGTTGCAGTACCTCGTCCTCACCCGGGTGGATCTTGGGCTCGAACCTTCGCAAAGAATCCAGGGTCGCCGGCTGACAGTGCACCGCCTTGCCTTGGAAAAAGGGAAAACGTATCACGTCCAGTATAGGAAAGAAGACTTCGCGGCGTCACTGGACTCCATTATCGGTCCATCCGGCAACTGGTCCGATGACTTTGACCTCATCTCCCCCATCAACTCAAATTATCGGGAGAGTAGCGCGGTTTTCACCGCACTGAAAACTGGTGACTACCTGCTGCGATTCTCATTGATCGGCGATGATGCGGTGCTAAAAGTTACGGAAGTGCCGGTTTACGATCTGGGGGCGGATTCTTCATCTTCATTCAAATTGGCTCGCGGAGGCTTGGCGGTCGTGCTCACTAAAGTCCAGCCTGGAGTCCCATTTCAGAGTCGCGTTCCGGCCAATTTGCGGGTTGAGTCTCGGCTGATCTCGGAACCCGACGAAAGCGACGCGAATACTGGAAGCACTTTTCGCCGATTTAGCAGTCTGGAAGGATCGGTCGAAGTCGCTACGTACTTGTTTCCCAAGCCGGGCAAGTGGCGACGATTAGTCCAGAGCATGTCGGACACAGATGGAGAGTTCACCATTGCGAACTCCACTTCCATTCCGGCCTTTCCAAATGGATCATCGATCAGCAACCGCTTGGCGATTGGGCAGGCGAAGGCATTTTTGTATAAAGCGCAACCCGGAGAGATATCCCAGGTGGCGGTTTCGACGGAAGAGTTTTCGCCGACACTGGACTTGTACTCGATGCAAGGTCAATCCGTGAATTCTCTGGTGAACCCATGGGGTTCGAAAGTTTCCAGCGAGCTTTACTTCCCGACGGGTGGAGATTATCTCGTGGTGCTGCGATGCTTTGGCAACGGCGGGTCGGGGAAATACACGCTGACGCGGAAGGAACTGCCGGTGCGGACCCTAAAACTGGGGGCATCCTTTGTGATTCCCGCCAACTCGCCGACGGTGGATACCGCCGAGATTCAGCTGGAGGCGAATACGGATTACGAGATTGTTTACGGTCCGGATCGCGGGCAACCGTATCGGGTCCTCACGCCGGACTATATGGTGACCGGTGAGATACGATTGCTGGATCGCACGGTGACGACGTTCCGGGTGACGAAAACGGGAGTCTTGCGGCTGTGGTTTCCTCGGTCTTCGATTGATCAGCCGTTTGCGATTCGAAAGGTTTCGCATTAAGTCGAGGCGAACGTTCGCAAGCATGGTTCAGTCGCGACACGCTGAGCTAGGTTAAACTCCCCGCACCGGTGCGACTGCTCTATACCCTCACCATTTTCATCAGCGCGTTTCTGCTGTTTTTGATTCAGCCGCTGGTGGCCAAGATGATCTTGCCGACCTTTGGCGGGGCGCCGGCGGTTTGGAACGCTTCGCTGGTGTTCTTCCAGGGGACGCTGCTGCTGGGCTACTTGTATGCTCACTTCAGCGCGCGCTGGCTGGGAAGGAATCAGCCGTATCTCCATGTAGCGGTGTTGGCGATTGCGGGCGTTACACTTCCCTTTTCCACTAAGACCGCGGCATTTACTTCTTTGCAAGATCAGATCGCGACCTCGGGGTCGGCGAATCCGGCGGGGATTGTGCTTTTGGCCCTGGCGATTTTGGTGGGACTTCCCTTCTTTGCCATCTCAGCGGGAGCGCCGACGATCCAGCGCTGGTTTGCCCGGACGGATGATCCGCGGGCGCACGATCCTTACTTTTTATACGCGGCCAGCAATCTTGGTTCCATGATTGCCTTGTTTGCCTACCCGCTGTACTTTGAATCTCATTTTCGGTTGGCGGAGCAGGCGCAGATTTGGACGATTCTGTACGGCATCTTGGTAGCGGGGATGGCACTGTGCGGCTTGATTGCGCTCAGGGCCCGACCAACCGCTGAAGTCGCCAATACCTCGGAGCCGCGGCCGGAACCGACGCGGAACGGTCGAGTTCTGTGGGTGATTTTGGCGGCGGTGCCGAGTGCGCTGCTGATGGGCACGACGAACTTTATTACGGCAAACATTGCGCCGATTCCGATGCTTTGGATTGTGCCGTTGGCACTTTATCTGCTGACCTTTATCTTGGCGTTCACGAATCGTCCGCTTTTGAACTCGGTGATTTTGAGTCGGATCACGCCGCTGGTGCTGGTGCCGCTGATGATCGTGGTGGTGATGGAGGATTCGCAGCCGATGGTGGCGGTGATTCACCTGCTCGGCATGTTCATGGCCACTTGGATGTGCCATTCGCGGCTTTACGATCTGCGGCCGAATGCGGACCGGTTGACGGAGTTTTATAGCTACGTTTCTTTGGGCGGCGTAATTGGTGGCGCATTTGTTGGATTGCTGGCGCCGAGTATTTTCCCCAACTATTGGGAGTATCCGATTGCGTTGGCGGCGGCGGCGGCGCTGAAGCTGCCTTACAAGCCAGAGCAGACCTTCAAACGGATGGACCTGGTTTACGGGCTGGCGGTACTGCTGGTGACGGCAGGCACCATTAAGATGGCGCCGTGGGTGATGCAGCACGTTAATCTGAACAAGGCGGCAATTATGTGGGCGATCCCGGCAATCTTGGTCTTTGTGGCCAGCGACCGGCCGGCGCGATTTGGGCTGAGCTTTGCGGCGGTGTTCTTGACTTGGCTCGCGTTGGCCCCGAATGTGGTCGGGCGGATTTTGACCGGAGAGCGGAGCTTCTTTGGCGTGAACCGGGTTTCGACCAGCCCGAACCTACGGTTCCATAAGTTGATCCACGGCAACACGTTGCACGGTCAACAAGATACGCAGCGACCGGATGTTCCTTTGACTTACTACTATCCGACGGGTCCGATTGGGCAGGTCTTTAAGGCGTTTAAGCCCAAGGCTAATGGAGCACACGTCGCGCTGGTAGGGCTAGGAGTCGGCAGTTTGGCGGCTTACGGAGAGCCGGGGGAGCGGATGACGTACTTTGAGATCGATCCTTTAATCGAGAGGGTAGCGCGCAATCCCCAGTACTTCACTTTCCTCCGCGATACGAAGGCGAAGCTGGACGTCGTGATTGGCGATGCTCGCTTGTCGCTGGCGCGGCAGCCGGACGGCGAGTTTGACTTCATTGTCTTGGATGCGTTTAGCAGCGACGCGATTCCGGTGCACCTGCTCACGCAGGAGGCGATGGCGATGTACGCGAAGAAGTTGAAGCCGGGCGGTTTTATTGCATATCACATCAGCAATCGGTATCTGAATCTGGAGCCGGTGGTGGCGAACAATGCCGCGGCGATGGGCTGGAAAGCCTGGAGCCAGGTAGATGGTCCAAGCGTGGAGGAGGCAGATGCGGGAAAGACAGCTTCGTCTTACATGGTGGTCGCGAAGGATGAAAAGTCTTTGAGTTGGATTCTGGGACGGATGACGATGTGGGGCGCGAGTGACCCAGACAAGGCGGTGCGGCCGTGGACCGATGATTACAGCAACGTTTTAGGCGTGTTTAGCTTGAATAACTGATGGCGGTCTTTCGGGAAACCGCTCGATTGCGGTTGCGGGATTTCCGTTCTGAAGATGGCGCGTTCATTGCCCGGATGAATTCCGATCCGGAGGTGATGACGTTTTTAGGCGGGCCGATGACGGACCCGCAGCAATCGTTCGACTGGGTGGAGCGGCGTCCGCCGGGGTTTTGGATTGCGGATGTCTTGGCGACCGGAGAGCCGATTGGCTGGTTTCATTTGCGTCCCGAGCGGCAGGAGCCATTTCAGCTGGAGCTGGGTTACCGGTTGATCCGGTCGGCGTGGGGCCAGGGTTTTGCGACCGAAGCTAGCCTAGCGCTACTAGAAGTGGCCCGAGAGTGGGGATCTCCGCGGGTTGTAGCGACGACGGATGCTTTGAACTTGGGGAGTCGGCGAGTGATGGAGAAGGTGGGGATGCGTCACACGGCGGATTTTCTGTACGATGGCAAGTTGCCGAGCGCCCGGTACGAGATTGAGCTGGGGTGACGGGTTGCCGTCGTCGTCAAGTTGGAAACTTTGATGGTTTTCGAGGATGCAACGGCGATTTCGGTTTCGATTTTGTTGCCATGGGCACACTTTTCGTCACACCGACCGAGTCTGCGTTTAGAGGATTCTAGAGATCGTCGTTCATTTGGATCTGCCACTGAGTAGGTATTCGAAAATCGATTTTGACAACCTGGTCCCAACTTGGTTTGGACGTCAGTGGACTCGCCCGAGCCTTGCCGCGACTCCAATGCAAGGATATTTGATTTTCTCACGGCCGGACTCGGTAAAGTCGTCCATTCATGATGCTGGGTCTCGCTCGATTCCATTCTCCTCGACGGAAAGTTGGTCTGATGCTAGCATTCGTCATCGCTAGTCAATGCGTGTTTGCGGCTCAGGCGGCAGATGTTAAGGGCTATCTCGCCCAACTGAATTTGGCGTTGCGGAATACCAAGGCAGAACGAGCGACCCAGACATTGGTATTTCGGGTGAAAACGGGCACGGTGACCGTACAAACCGACAGCCGCGACATCCCGGAGGGCGGTACGGCGATTTCGGTGTCACAAACCCGCCCGGACAATCTCGAGCCGTTCCAATTTAGAAACCTTCCCCTAACGATTACCCACCCGTTGCATCAATTTCCCAATCAATTTGACCAAGCTCGAGAAGCTTCGGGCGTCATGGAGGGTTCAGTGTCAATTGAAGGAGCCGGAAAGACGCGGGTCTTCAATCTGCATAAAGAGGTCCTTCACGGCACTCATTACGACACCTTCGAATATGATCAGGAGCTACCGAAGTTGAACGAAGGCGATGGCGACCAAGGGAGCGTGAATTGCACGCGAGTGGTCGGCAAAATCTATTTGGACTCATCGAAACGAATCCGCCGAAAGATAGGGACGGTCTATTTTTATGACAGCGTTCTCGCTAAAGGACACGCGAGAATTCAGTCCGCGACCTTTGAATCGGCATCCATTCAGTACCTTAAGTTGCCGTGAATGGGTCACAGTTCGCCGCCGAATCCCGCCGTCTACGGCATTCTTCCGCTGAGGGAAGTAACCAAGATTCGGCTTACGAGAGTGCTAGTTGGCTAGTGCCGCTAATTCTTTCTTGGCCCTTTCGGCGTAGCGGGTGTTCGGGTTTAGTTCGATGAGTGTCTGGAAAGTTTCGCGGGCTCTTGGCTTGTCGCCGAGCCGGAGATAGGCAATGCCGAGTTCCCCGTACGCCTCGCCACGAACGTGGATGGAGACGAGCGGCATGCGTTTGGGTCCGATGAATTTGATGAAGCGATTGCAGTCGTCGCGGAGGGTTTCCCAGACGACTTTTGGCAGTTGGTCGGTGGACCAAACTTGCCCCTGAATGTAGAGCGTGGCGGCGCGCATCATGTAGATGTTGGGATCATCGGGGCGGAGGGCGACCGCGCGGTCAAGCGTTCGGCGGGATTCTTCCAGCGCTTTGGTGGGGTCAGCTTTGGGATTCAGGAACTTGGCAGTGGCGGCCCGCACGGTTTGCCCATTGCCCAGCCACACCAGGGCGCGGGCATCCTTCGGGTCTTTCTTCACCATGGTTTCAATCTCGGCGTAGGCGGCATTGAAGGTTTTGAGATCGCCGCGAAACACGCTGAAGAACTTCTGGCGGTATTTGACGATGAACGGATCCTCGGTGTACACGCCCGGCTGAGGCTGGTTTTCTTCGGGCTTCGGATAGACGAACTGGGCCGAAGCGAGGACGGGAAGCGCCACCAGGGCCAACCCGATGGCACCAGAAATGAAGGAGAGCCGCATCGATAAGTACTACGCAGATTTTCCGCCATACGGTACACAGAGACGCCGACCGGGGAGGATCCCCATAATTGGGCCGACCAAGCGCGATGTTCTTTTTCTACAATATTCTGGTTCCCATCCTCAGCCCAATATGGGCGCCATGGATGCTATTTCGGGCTTGGCGACGGAAGGAACAGCCCATTTGGAAGGAGCGAACGGGAAGCTATCACTTTGCCAAGCCAGACCCGGCCCGACCGCGACTCTGGCTGCACGCCGTGAGCGTGGGCGAAGTGATTGCCGCGTTGCCGATATTGCGAGAGCTACGAAAGCGAGGAGAATCGGTGGAAATCATCCTTTCGGTAACGACCAGTAGCGGGCATCAGACGGCGCGCGAGCAAGCGAAGGGATTGGCCGACCACCTTATCTACTTTCCGATTGACGTGCTACGGTTTCAGATGTCGGCGATGCAGCAGATTCAGCCGAAGGTGGTGGCAATTATGGAGACCGAACTTTGGATGAATCACCTATGGTCGGCCAAGGTTTTTGACGCGGAGACGTTTTTGATTAACGGTCGAATTAGTGACCGGGCATTTCCTCGGTCATCCAAGATTCGACCGTTTTATCAGACCATGTTTAAGTCTCTGGATCACGCGCTGATGCAGACGCCGACCGATGCGGAACGGATTACAGCGCTCGGCGCGAAGGGCGTGGAGGTCTTCGGAAATTCAAAGTTTGACCAAGCGGTGGGCGTTCCGAGTCGGACGCCCGATGAATGGCGGGAAGAATTGGGCGTTTCGGCGGCTAAGAAGTGCGTGGTGGTGGGTTCGTTGCGGGCGGAAGAGTTTGCGGCGGTCGGCCCCGTGTTCACCGAGTTAGCGGGGCGAGGGATCCAAGTGGTGATTGCACCGCGGCACTTGGAGCGAACGCCAGAACTTCTCCAGTCTTTAGGGGCATCCGCGCCGCGCCGCTCGGAAGGCAGGCGAATGGTGAATAACCTTCTCATCTTGGATACCTACGGCGAGCTAGGGGAGGTTTATGCGGTTGCCGATTTGGCCATTATTGGGGGCGGGTTTGCCGATTTGGGCGGACAGAACTTGATTCAGCCGATGGCACTGGGGGTGCCCGTGGTTTGCGGACCGCATATGCAGAACTTTCGGGACGTGGCGGATGCGGCGGTGGCGGCGGGAGCCGCGAGGAAATCCTCGCCCGCAACACTCGCCGACGACGTTCAGAGTTGGTTAGCCGACCGCGAGCAGTTAGCAAGGAGCGCGGCAGCCGCCCGGACAATCGTAGCAACCAACGTGGGAGCCTCGGCCCGGTATGCGGATACCCTCATGAAGTCGCTATCGTCTACGGCCAAAAACGTGTAACCTACGGGCGCAATGGTGCCCATGATTGTCGCCGTCAGTCCTGACGTAATTTATCCCCTTTCCCAAGTCCCCGCCGCCGCTGTCGTGCAGGAATATGGTGAACCCCGCGCCAATCGGTCGGTCGACGGGAATCCGCTGACGATTGGAGGCAAAGTTTTTTCTACCGGCCTGGGTACGCACGCGGCCGGTGAGATCCGACTAAACCTGCGCGGGCAGGGCAAATCGTTCTTTGCGCGAGTGGGCGTTGACGACGAGACTAAAGGAAAGGGCTCGGTGCGTTTTTTGGTGTACGGCGACCAAAAGGTGCTGGCTGATTCGGGCGTGATCAAGGGAGGCGAAAGTCACCGAATCCTTGACGTGCCACTGAAGGGAGTCAAGTCGCTGCGATTGGTTGTACAGGACGCCGGAGACGGAATTAGCTACGATCACGCGGACTGGGCCGAGGCGGCGGTTACGATGATTTCGGGCACTCCATCGGCGGCAGTAGTTCCGAAGGAGCCAGCGATGAAGATTGCATCGCACAAGCGGCCGCAGACAGAGATTCACGGTCCGCGCGTCCTGGGCGGGTTCCCCGGGCATGACTTTACGTTTCGAATTCCGGCGACCGGCACAGGGCCGTTTCTTTACCAAGTGAAGGGATTGCCGAACACGTTGACGGTAGATCGGCGGGGGATTATTTCGGGCACGGTGCCGCCGGCGGGCGAGTATCCGATTAACGTGACGGTGATTGGCGCGAAGGGCAAGGACAACCGCGTGATTACGCTGGTGAGCGGAAAGAGTCTCGCGCTGACGCCACCAATGGGATGGAACAGCTGGAATTGCTGGGCCGCGGAGATCAGCGCGGATAAGGTTCGCGCGGCGGCGGACCGCTTTGTTTCGACCGATTTGGCAGCCTACGGCTACTCGTACGTGAACATCGACGACTGCTGGGAAGCGGGACGGGATGCCAATGGGAATATCCTGACCAACGCGAAGTTTCCGGATATGAAGGGCTTGGCGGACTACGTCCACTCCCAGGGACTACGAATTGGGCTTTACAGCAGCCCAGGTCCGCTCACTTGCGGCGGCTACACCGGTAGCTATCAGCACGAAGTGCTGGACGCGAAGCAGTACGCAGCATGGGGATTTGACTACTTGAAGTACGACTGGTGCAGCTACGGATCGATCGACGATGGCAGCACCCTGACCGGCCTTCAGAAACCGTACATCCTGATGGGGAATGCGCTTAAGGAATCGGGCCGCGACATTGTATTTAGTTTGTGCCAGTACGGCATGGGCGACGTGCATCAGTGGGGCGGTTCCGTAGGCGGCAACCTTTGGCGGACAACGGGCGACATCACCGACACCTGGAACAGCATGGCGGGGATTGGATTTGATCACGATCGCCGATCACCATACGTGAAGCCGGGCGGATGGAACGACCCGGACATGTTGGTGGTGGGATACGTGGGCTGGGGCAGTCCGCACCCGTCTAAGCTGACCGGCAACGAGCAGATCACGCACATCACACTGTGGTCGATGCTCGCGGCACCGTTGCTCATTGGGTGTGACCTCACCCGCATCGATGATTTCACTAAGGATCTGCTGATGAACCACGAGGTGATTGAGATTGACCAAGATCCTCTCGGCAAGGCGGCGCGACGGATTCAGCAAGACGGCGAGCTGGAAGTTTGGTCGCGACCGTTATGGGACGGCTCGGTTGCGGTAGCGTTCTTCAACCGCGGTGTGGAGCGATCGGAGATCAAAATTCGCGCTTCGCGACTGGGCTTGAAGGGGTCCACGACGCGCCGGGTTCGCAACGCTTGGCTACGTCAGGATGCGGGAACTCTGGGCGACACCCTCTCGGCATCCGTACCGGCACACGGTGCTCAGCTCTTTGTGATTAAGTAGATTATCGGCCCAGCGGCCTCGGCGAGTTGGAAGAAATGACAACAATCCGAGGCCCTTTTTTTTCATACGTGCCGCCCCAGACCGCAATTTCTGCGGGTGGGGGAGTTAAACTGGGCGTGACAATGAAGTTTAATGCGAAGTTTAATGCATTGCTCCTGGTAGCGGCGAGTGCCGCCCTCCTCGTTGGTTGTGGTGGACCAGATACGTCGAAAGACAACCCCAAGCAGCCTACAGGCGGTACGACCGGCACAGCCGGCAGTCCGGGTAACGCTCCGGCGAGCGGTCGAGTGCAGAACGACATCAAGATCACCTTGATTGCCAAGTCTTCCAACAATCCCGTTTTCTTGAGCGCCCGGACCGGCGCGGAAGCGGCAGCAAAGGCATTGAGTGTTGATGGCAGAACCGTGACCATTGACTGGCGCACACCGAACGAAGAAGACGGCACGGAACAGGCCCGACGCATTGCGGCAGCAGTAAATGACGGCACGACGGCAATCATCTTGAGCGCAAGCGACGCAGCGAAGGTGAAAGGAGCCGTGGATGATGCGGTGGATAAAGGCGTTCCGGTTTTTACATTTGACAGCGACGTGGCCGGTTCGAAGCGGTTTGGCTTCTACGGCGCCGACGACGAACTGGTGGGAAAGCAAGTAATGGACGAGCTGGCCGCGTTAGCGAAGCCAGGCGAGCAGTTGAATGTGGCGATTTTGGCAGGAAATCAGAACGCGCCTAATCTCCAAAAGCGGGTTAAGGGGGCGGAAGACGCCGCTAAGGCATACCCTTTCATTAAGCTCACCGGGGTGGTAAATCACATTGAGAGTCCGCAGGACGCTAGTGCGGCCGTAACCCGAGAGATGAATGCAAAGCCGGAGATCAACGCCTGGGCGATGATCGGCGGTTGGCCGCTGTTCAATACGAGTCTGTTGTCGCTCGATCCAGCCAAGGTGAAGATTGTGGCGGTGGATGCTCTCCCCGCCGAGCTCTCTTACGTTGACAAGGGATTGGCGCCAGTTTTGCTGGCCCAGCCGGTGTATGACTGGGGTTACAAGAGCGTTGGCTTTGTGATCGACAAGCTGGATGGCAAACCTGTTGCCGAAATGAACAAGATGGAGCTGATTCGAGTGGACAAGTCCAACTTGCAGAAATGGGGCAAGCAGTTGAAGGATTGGGGCTTCACAGACGTGGATCCCAAATATTTGGCGATCGGACGAAGCGGTCGGCTGTAAGGTCGGCTCCTTTAGCGAGCGGGACGGGTAACGCGGTTACCCGTCCCTTTCTTTTTGCTCGGGCTTTCATACTAGTGGGTGGTGAGCCAAACGCAAGCGCAGGGGTTAATTGGCCGTCAGGTGGCGGCGATGATTGGCCGATCTTTGCGGGCGCGGTTTCATACCATTTGGTGGGAGGAACCGGCCGATCTACCGACCGTGCCTTGTATCTATGTGCCAAATCACCATGCTTGGCACGATGGCTACGTGATGTACACGGCGCTTACAAAACTGCACGCAACAACGGGACGAGGGCGCTTCTACGACTGGATTCAGGAATACGAAGCCTTTCCGCTATTTGGTCATATTGGCGGGCTTCCCTTTCCGCCGCATGACGCCAGTAAGCGCGCAGCCACCATTCGGAAAACGATCCGGGTGATGCGGGAAGAGTCGGCCTCGTTGCTGCTATTTGCCGAGCAACACATGCACCGCCCTCCGGAGCTGCGGGAATTTGGAAAGGCTTTGGAGATGATTTCGCGACAGGTACCGAACGCATCGGTGGTGCCGGTGGCGATTCACTACGAGCTCTGTCGACACGAGCGTCCAGAGGCATACGTGCGGTTTGGGAAGCCAGTGGAAACCGGGCCGGACCTTTCCCGACGAACTCGGAATGCAGTTCGGTCGGAATTGGACTTTTTGCGGGCGGTGATTGAGTTTCAGCCGGAGCGGCTTTCACCGCTCCTGATGGGGACTCGCGATGTTAACGAGCGGCTGGACGTTCGCCGATTTCGGCGCGAGTGAACTCGGCGGCGGAATAGGGATGATGAACATCGTCGCAATATCGTACAGTAAGGGTGATGGAGGTTCCCGCACCGAAAATGTCCCCGGAATGCCTCCTGGTGCTTGATTCATCGCCGTTTGCCGAGGCGGATGATTACCGCGTTTGCCGGGACTTGCATCGGCAATTTGGGACGACGTATTACTACGCATCTCAACTCTTTCCGACCCGAATGAAGCCAAAGGTGCATGCCGTATACGGGTTTGTGCGCGTTCCGGACGAGTGGGTTGATAATCCCGGCGCTATGTCCACGGTCGAACAGTTAGAGAAGCTGACGCGCTATCGAGACGAGCTGGTGAAGGGGTTGGATGGAAAGCGGCCAACGGAGCCGGTACTGCGAGCGTTTTGCGACGTGGCGAGAGAGACAAAGATTCCGATTGAAGAGCCACTTTGCTTTTTGGACGCGATGGAAATGGACGTGCGAGTGACTCGGTACGAAACCTTCGCGGACTTGCTGGGCTATACGCGGGGCTCGGCGGCAGCGGTGGGCATGATGATGTGCCACGTTCTGGGCGTGAACCTGACCGATGAGATGTCGACGGCCGCGAAGAATCTTGGCGATGCGATGCAGCTCACGAATTTTCTTCGCGACGTGGGAGAGGACTTTCAGCGAGGACGAATCTATCTGCCTCGGCAGGAGATGACGGAGTTTGGGGTTAGCGACGCGGATATCGCCAATGGTAAGGTCACGCCAGCATGGCGGGATCTCATGGCGTTTGAAGTGGACCGAGCCCGTCAGCTTTATGCGACGACCGATGTCGCGATTCGAAAATTGCCGGTTTATGCGCGGCGACCGGTGAACTTAGCTCGGATTTTGTACTCGCAGATTTTGGACCAGATTGAAGTAAACGACTATGATGTTTTTCGCCAGCGGGCACGCACCACTAAAACTCAAAAGGTGCGGAGCCTAGCCAAAGTCATCTTGACCTAACCTAAAAACCGAAGTAGCGCTTAACGGCGACGCGATTTTGAGACCCGAACCGAAACATCAAAAGGTCGTCTAATGAGTTGACAAGGAATCAGCGTCGTTCTTTGACTATTCGGTGACTTCGTCGAAATTTTTCGTGTGACCGTTTAAGAATTATACGGCGATGGCGGCGGACCTCTTGGTTGGCAATTGAGATCAGTGATGGATCGGTTGCCGACAAAACACGTGAATTGAACATTTCAGGTTCAAAAATCACACATCTACCGCTTTTAAACTAACATGCATTGCAACGGATTCCAATCAGAAAATCATTCTTCAATTCTCAATTACCGAATAGGCCATGAGGACAGTAGCCTGATAGTGTTACCGAGAACGGTTTACAGTCCCGACGTATGCAGATCAAGTAATCTTTTCGCGGCGCAATATGTGGACGGCGCCAGAAATATTCTCCCTGCTTTGAAATTTATGAAGTTATTTGGCACTGTCGTTGCGACGTTAGTATTAGTCATATCGGCGCAAGCGAAGGATGCCGCACCACAGATGGAGCATAATGCGTTTTTACGCAAGCCTGTGTTTTCGGCTAGAGGCTTGTCGCAGCAAGTTGCGTCTGACCCAACTGTTCTAAAGCGGTATGAACGCCACTTTATGTTGAATAAAGATGTGCTGAAGGAGTATTTCGCAAAGTTAGAATTGATGCCGCTTCGCGAAACTCGACGTTATTTGGTTTATAACGTTGACTCTCACTTCAAGATCAACAAAAAGATGTTGATTCTGCAGAAAGGAACGTTGGTTTTTGCGGACAAAAATGGGAAGCCGATATTAAAGCGGACCTGTGGGAATCCGATGGTGGCGTACTTACCACCGAAGGGTCAGATCGCGGCGAAATTCATTCCGCCGAAATACGCGATCTCGGGGATTGATGCGGTGGAGAGCCCGATTGTTTATGCAATGGCGAGCGAGCCGGAGCCGATGGTGGAACCGACGATTACCCCGGTAGAGCCGCCAACAGTTACTCCGACGCCGCCGGTGGAGCCGTTGCCGCCCGCGTTGCCAGCACTTCCGGGAGCGTTTGCCCCGGCTTTACCATGGTGGCCGATTGCGGTGTTGCCGTTCATTCCGGGTGGCGGTGGCGGGGGACCGAGCGATCCTCCGGTACCGGAGCCGATGACCATTGCCGTGCTGGGGATGGGGGTTAGTTCACTGTTGCTCCGACGCCGCAGCGGCCCAAAGTAATCGCTGCCGGTGATGCTCGTCGGGTCTTCCGGCGATGCGGGCGATTGAGTCGGAACTGAGGACATTGGGCCACCCCATCGATAGAGCTTGAGTCCATGCCCTACCCGCTTTGACTCCCATTTGGAACGCGGCTTTGGCTTGGGGAAGGTTTGTCCCGAGAGTAATGAGGCCGTGATTTCCCAGCAGAATCGTACGGGGAAAGTCTTGCCATTTCTCGATGTAGGCAACGGTGGCATCACGGATTGCCTTTGCGAGCGGAAGACCGGGATCGACGTAGGGGACCCAGACGGTTTCGGGGCCGCAGCAGACGATTTCGTCGGGGAAGAGGCGGTTGGCGCAGATTTTTGGCGCATCGGGGTGGCTGGCGATGGCGATAAGCGGCACCGGATGACCATGGAGAACGGTAGTGACACCGGGAAGGCTTAGCAGCCACGCGTGCATGAAGGTTTCGACACTAGGGACGGCGGGGGCACCGACGCGGGTGGCACTTCGGAGCGCATCCTTGACGTCTTGGTCGCTCAGGTTGGAGTCGAATAGGCTCAGGATAGGGTTCGCGTCTACGAGGACAAAGCCATTCGCGGCGATGGATCCCAGTTGGAAACCACTGGCTTTGACCCAAAAAGTTGACTCTGACGCAGCTTGGCTGACGTTGCCTTCGGCGAGGATGACGGCATCTAGTTCGGGATCGGCGAGCCAGTGAGAGACCTCGACGAGCTCGGTTGGCACTTCATTCACGCATCAATGATGTACGTTTCTGTTCTCCGCCCGGCGGATGGGGTCAAAATAGCGCATGGTTTCGCGGAAGGATTTTGTGCGTGGCACGCTTTTGAGCTTATTGGGGGCACCGGTTTTGGCGCACTCGGAGATGACGTCGTTGTTGCAGGCGGGGACGAAGCCCGCCGACCTGACGATTGACGACATTAAGGCAGTTGAAAAACTGGGCGGCTTTTCGCTGACGGATGCGGAGCGAAAAGATGTGCTGGCGGAGGTGAAGAGCTACCGGCCCGGATACGAATCGGTGCGGAAGTTACCGATCAACTATCAGACGGATCCGGCGCTTACTTTTCACCCGCTGGGAGCATCTTCGGACACGAAAGCAAAGTACGCAGCGAAGCTGAGTGCACCGCGACGCAAGTCGATCAAAGGGCTTTCGGAGGAAGACATCGCGTTTGCTTCGCTCTGTGAACTGGGGAATTGGTTGAAGAGCCGGCAGATTACGAGCGAGGCCCTGACGAAAATATATCTGGAGAGGCTAAAGAAGCATGGACCGGCGTTGCTTTGCGTGGTGACGCTGACCGAAGAGCATGCCTTGAAGCAGGCTCGGCAGGCGGATAAGGAGATTGCAGCCGGAAAGTATCGAGGTCCGCTGCACGGCATTCCTTACGGGGCGAAGGACTTGTTTGCGACCAAGGACATTCTGACGACATGGGGCGCGGCTCCCTACAAAGACTACACGCCGGATTTTGATGCGGCGGTGATTGAGCGGCTGGACGCGGCGGGCGCGGTTTTGGTGGCGAAGTTGACCATGGGAGCGTTGGCGAACGGGGATGTTTGGTTTGGCGGAACGACGAAGAACCCTTGGAATCCTAAGCAGGGTTCGAGCGGGTCGAGTGCGGGTTCGGCATCGGCAACGGCGGCGGGACTGGTCGCTTTTTCGCTGGGAACGGAGACTTTGGGAAGTATTTGTTCGCCGAGCGTCCGCTGCCGGACGACGGGGTTGCGGCCAACTTTCGGTCGGGTCTCTCGGTTTGGAGCGATGGCACTGAGCTTTACGATGGACAAGATCGGTCCGATCTGTCGAGAAGTGGAGGATTGTGCGGTGGTGTTTTCGGTGATTGCGGGGAGGGATGATCGGGATGACTCGACGGTCTCACGGGCGTTCAACTATTCGGCGCGAAAAGATCTAAAGGGGCTAAAGATTGGCTACACGCCGGACGTGAAGACGAGCGACCCTTGGATTGCCAAGTTGAAAGAGCTGGGGGCTGAGGTTTCGCCAGTGAAATTTACGCCGATCAACGAGGCGCTGATTAGCATCTTGTACGTGGAGTGCGGCAGTGCGTTTGACGAATTCACGCGGAGCGAGAAGATCAACGATCTGAAAAATTCGGACTGGCCGAACTTGTTCCGGGCGAGCCGGTTTATTCCGGCGGTGGAGTATCTGCAGGCGATGCGGGCGCGGACGTTGCTGATGCACCAGTTTGAGAAAGAGTTTGGCGCGCTCGATGCATACATTAGCAACGACATCTCGCCGACGCTGTTCCACACGAACCTGACGGGTCACCCGCAGATCGTGGTGCCACAGGGCGACGACGGGAAGGGGAACAGTCGGGCGAAGTCGATCACCGGTCGGTTGTATCGCGAAGACACGCTGTGCCAGATCGCTAGACTGACGCAGGAGGCGGGTGATTTCCACTTCCGCCGGCCGACGTTAGCCTGATAGGTTGTGACCATATTTCAGAGCAGGTGACGGCAGTGTTTGGCAATGCCTGTTCCCTCACGCGGGGCGTAAGGTGGGCCTGGCCGGTGGGTTTTGGGGTTATTGGTCGGTTTCCGTCACGCTATTCGGCTCGCCCCAGAGGACTGGGGCGGTCCATCTTTATCTTTAGGGATTCGCACGGGCGGGTAACCTGACGGGGTCATTCTCCGCTGAGAGATCCGACGGGTGCGATCACCGGTCGGGGCGAAATCTGCGCCATCGACGTGCGAGGTGAGGTGAATCTCATGGGAACCCTTAACTCCTTTAACTCGCAATCGACCTTTTTGGTCGGTACCAAAACCTACAGTTATTACGACCTCAACGCGGTCGGTAAGAACCTGACGCGGCTTCCCTACAGCCTGCGCATCCTGCTGGAAAACCTGTTGCGGACCGAGGATGATCGCAGTGTTTTCAAAAAGGACATCGAGGCCCTGACCAAGTGGGATCCGAAAGCGGAAGCTAGCATCGAGATTAGCTTTACGCCGGCGCGCGTGATTCTCCAGGACTTTACGGGCGTGCCGTGCGTGGTGGACCTGGCGGCGATGCGCGACGCGATGAAAGCACTGGGCGGCGACCCGGCGAAGATTAATCCGCTGCAGCCGGTGGAGCTGGTCATTGACCACAGTGTTCAGGTGGATAGCTACGGCAGCGAAGCGAGCATTTTGATCAACCGCGACTTGGAGTTTCAGCGGAACCAGGAGCGGTACGAATTTTTGAAGTGGGGGCAGACGGGCCTCGACAACTTTAAGGTGGTTCCGCCAAACACGGGAATTGTTCACCAGGTGAATCTGGAGAACTTGGCGCGGGTCACGTTTGTGAATCCCGACGGCGTGGCGTATCCGGACACGCTGGTGGGCACGGATAGCCACACGACCATGATTAACGGGATTGGCGTTCTCGGTTGGGGCGTGGGCGGCATTGAAGCCGAGGCGGCGATGCTGGGCCAGCCGGTAACCATGCTGATTCCCCAAGTCATCGGGTTTAAGCTGAGCGGGAAATTGCCGGAAGGATCGACCGCGACTGACCTGGTTTTGACGGTTACCGAGATGCTGCGCAAGCGCGGCGTGGTGGGCAAGTTTGTTGAGTTCTTCGGCGAAGGCTTGGCGACGCTGCCGTTGGCCGACCGAGCCACGATTGGCAACATGTCGCCGGAGTTCGGCGCGACTTGCGCGATCTTCCCCGTGGATGCCGAAGCTTTGCGATACATGCGGCTTACCGGTCGCAGTGAAGAGCAGATTGCCCTTACGGAGGCTTACTTCCGGGCGCAGGGATTGTTCTGGGAACCGGGCGCGCCGGAAGCCGAATACACCGACGTGTTGAGTCTCGACCTCTCGACCGTAGAGCCGAGCGTTGCGGGACCGAAGCGACCTCAGGACCGCATCAAGTTGGGGGCGGCTCCGAGTAGCTTTGCCACGTCGTTTGCGGGACTGACGCCGTCGGTGCCGGTCAGCGGAACCCCGGTGGCACCAGCCATTTTTGACGGTAAGGAAGACGGGTCGGTGCGGGCTAACGCAGCCGCGGGCGAAGTGAATCACGGTAGCGTGGTGATCGCCGCGATTACGAGCTGTACCAACACCAGCAACCCCTATGTGATGTGCGCGGCGGGCCTGTTGGCCAAGAAGGCGGTGCAGAAGGGACTGACCACCAAGCCGTGGGTGAAGACTTCTTTGGCACCCGGTAGCCGAGTGGTTACGGAGATGTACGCCAAGGCCGGACTTGATACGTTCCTCGATCAATTGGGCTTTTACACGGTGGGCTACGGATGCACAACCTGCATTGGTAACTCGGGGCCGTTGCCGGACGAGATTAGTCGGCGCGTGAACGAGCAGAACCTCGTGGTAGCGGCCGTTTTGAGCGGTAACCGCAACTTCGAAGGACGCATCAGTGCGGATGTGAAGGCTAACTATCTTATGTCGCCGCCGTTAGTAGTGGCTTACGCGTTGGCCGGCTCCATGCATGTCGATCTAAAGAACGATGCGTTGGGCTTGGGAAGCGACGGGCAGCCGGTGTATCTACGCGACATTTGGCCGACGCAGCAGGAGATTTCTGATACGGTTCACTCGGCGGCAGATCGCGAGTTGTTTGAGACCAACTACGCGGACGTGTTTAAGGGCGACGAAAAGTGGCAGGCGATTGAGGCTCCGACCGGCGATCTGTTCACTTGGAACCCGGCAAGCACTTATATTAATAATCCTCCCTACTTTAAGGGCATGAGCGCGTCGGCACCGGAGCGGGTGGCGGATTTGACCGGCATGCGCGCCTTGGCAAAGCTGGGCGATAGCATTACGACCGACCACATTTCCCCAGCGGGCAGCATTAAGCTGAACAGTCCCGCTGGGCAATGGCTGACAGAACAGGGCGTGGAACCGGCGATGTTTAACAGCTACGGTAGTCGGCGGGGGCACGACGAGGTGATGGTTCGCGGCACCTTTGCGAACGTGCGGCTGCGCAACCAGTTGGCGCCGGGAACGGAGGGTGGATTTACCACCTACCTGCCCACGGGCGAAGTGACGAGTATTTTCCAGGCTTCTCAGCTTTACCGGCAGGCGGAGATTCCGCTGCTGATCTTGGCGGGCAAGGAGTACGGTTCAGGCTCGAGTCGTGACTGGGCGGCGAAAGGCACGGCGATGCTGGGCGTGAAGGCGGTATTAGCGGAGAGCTTTGAGCGCATTCACCGAAGCAATCTGGTGGGTATGGGCGTGGTTCCGCTGGAGTTCTTGCCAGGAGAGAACGCGGAGTCACTGGGGCTTACGGGTCAGGAGACGTTTGAGCTCGTCGGCCTGGCCGATGCGGTGGCGACCAACTTTGCCGGCGGCAAGCAATTGTCGTTGCGGGCGGATGATAAGGTGATTCAGGTGAAGGTGCGGATCGACACTCCACAAGAGGTTCTTTACTACCTGAACGGCGGAATTCTGCCTTACGTTCTGCGGTCGTTGCTGTAAGCGTACGGGTATCCCGCCGGTCGATCGTATCGGCGGGATAGTTGGCTCAGTTCGCTTTTTCCTCGGCGGGTGCCTCGGGGCTACAAGGCGCGTTTTTGTTAGTCGGACATGTCGGCGGGGGGTAGAAGGGCTTCTACGGAGAGCAATACGCCATGAACAGGGATTTGACCGGTTAAATACTCTTCGACGAAGGAGTATCCGGCGCCGGCGGGCTGAGAATGGACCAGGATTGAGCGACGGTTTACATCTACGATCCAGTACGTTGGCACTCCGGCAGCCGCGTAGATCCCCCGCTTTTGCAAGGCGAGATCTAGCCGCGAGACGACGACCTCGACCAGGAGTTCAACGTCGGCGGCAGTTTCTTCTCGCTGACGCAATGCATCCACGCTTACCGACAAAACGGTGATATCGGGTTGCGGCGCGTCGCGGTTGGAAAGCGGTAGCGTGATGCCAGCGGTGACATCGAAACTATCGCCGTAGGCCAACCTCAACGCGCGCTGGATGGTTCGTACGGCGAATCGGCGGCGTTGCTTTTCCGGCATTTTTCAAAGATCACACCGCCCAAGAGCTCAAATTTCCGACCATCGTATTCAGGCTGGTCCATCAAGTCTAGGTACTCATCTCGCGACCAAAGGACTTTCTCTTGGTCGGCCGGGATGATGAACGGCGAGAGGCTCATACTTATCATCTTAAGTCAGGTTGCGAAAAACGTGGCGCTCGGGAGTAATTGCCGTTACTATAAGGCAAGTGAGTTAATGAGACGGATTATCTTCTGGCTGATTGTCTGCCTTTCTGCTCTCTCGGGAGCGGATGGGACTTACTTTGGCCCTACGGAATTGCCGCCGGAGATTCCCTCTCAGCGGGCGTTTTTGCGGCAGAAGGATGGAGAGGTGACCATGATCGTCGAGTCCGTTCTTAACGGTAAGGCGGGAGACTACGGGTGGGTGGTTCCGGTGCCAGCGGTGCCTTCTTACGTTAACTCGGTGAAGGTGGATTATATGCGGCAGGCTTTTGAGACCCACCGACCGAAAGTCCACCGCGAATCTGCCCCGGATCTTCCGTCTCTGATTTTTCTGTTTTTCAGCGCGGGAGTATTTGTCACGTCAGGATGGCGCTACCGGAAAATGAGCGCGGCCAGCCGGGGTCCAAGGATATTGGCGGAGACGCTTTTGCTCTTTTTAATCCACGGGATCTTTTTTGCTGTGTTTGCCCAGGCAAAGTTTGCGGCGAAGAAGGGCTCGAGTCGACCGACGATTGAGGTTTTAGGGCAGTACGGGTCTTACAACGTGGTTTTGCTGGACCCGGAGGCCGCGCCGGGCGGGGTGGACGCGGTGGAGAACTGGCTGAAGAAGAACAAATTCGTGGTTTCCGACGCGAAGCGGCGGGTGATTGCGGAGTATGCCGCGCAGCATTGGAAGTTTGTGGTGGCCAAGTTTCGGCACGATATTGATGGTGCCTTGCCTCCGCATCCGTTGAAGATTGTTTATCCAGGCAATAAGTTGGTGTATCCGATGCGGCTTACCGGACAGACGGACCAGCCGCTGTTTTTAGAGATGCTGGTAGTGGGCAAGCAATCGGTTTCGGTGTCCGGGTTGAAAGTTTTTACCGCGAACAACCAGCGCTGGAAAGTGGACGTTTTGGACGAAGTGGGTTACCGAAACGATCAATTTAAGGACTGGAAATACATTTCGATCAAAGGGGCGGAGTATGGCGAAGTGACGACTTACCTGCGCGGGGAATTGTCACCAGCGCAAATGCAGACCGACTTAGTGGTTTCACCCGCGCCGTACGCACCAGTAAATGAGTTTCTGACCCAGGATAGCGAAGCGCCGGGATTGGT
The DNA here is from genome assembly GCA_947447315.1 of Fimbriimonadaceae bacterium. Lineage (GTDB taxonomy): Bacteria > Armatimonadota > Fimbriimonadia > Fimbriimonadales > Fimbriimonadaceae > Fimbriimonas. The sequence continues at coordinate 716 of CANFJD010000009.1, read as the reverse complement.
TTTGACGGAAGTTGCCTGGTCGGCGGTGGCGGTTGGGGTGATTTTTGCGCTGATCGGTATCTGGCTGCCGATGTTGACCGGGATGGGACTGGTCGCGATGATGGTGATTTGTGGGGCTCGGGCCAAGATTTACATCGATACGCTGAATGTTGTCGACAGTGGTCACCTGGTGACGGAAGATCGGTACTTGAACCGCGAATTGCGGTCGATTGAGTCCATGAAGACCATGGACCGGATGCAGAAAGATGCTGGCTCGGCGAAGAAGCGCTAGTCCGGATTACGGATAAGCTCTGGGCATGACTTTGCGGGATGCGGTGCCGAGCGATACGCCGGAGATTTTGGCGTTGATTCAAGAATTGGCGGTTTACGAGAAGCTGCGAGACAAGTGCGTGGCCACCGTGGCCGACATTGAGCGGGAAGTTTTCGGTCCGAACTCCGTGGTGCGGGTGGTGATGGCGGAAGATGACGGGGCGGTGGCCGGGTTTGCGTTGTACTTTTTCAACTTCAGCACGTTCTTGGGGCGGCGCGGAATTTATCTAGAGGATTTGTTCGTGCGGCCGGAGTTTCGCGGTCGGGGGATTGGGAAGGGATTACTGCTGCGACTGAAGGAGATCGCTACCGAAGCAGGATACGGCCGCGTGGAGTGGTCGGTTTTGGATTGGAACACACCGTCGATTGAGTTCTACAAGTCCTTGGGCGCGACCGCGATGGACGAG
>CANFJD010000008.1 GCA_947447315.1 Fimbriimonadaceae bacterium | reverse complement strand
ATCGTAACCCCAACCAGTTCTTGGATATCTATCACGCCAAAGACAGCGACTTCATCCCCGCCACCATCTCTATCCTCTCCGGAGGCAACCACCCCTCCCGAATCGAATTTGGGAAGCTAGTGAAATAATGGCCGGATATGACCAACTTCCCGAACAGTAAGCGAGCTTATTTCGTCGTGGCGATTGCGTCGGGGGTCCTCGCCGCCGGCGTGATTTCCTTCAGTCAAAGTCAACTCCAGGCTCCGCTAAAGTATGTGGTCTCAGCCGTTGGTGGCGGCTGCCTCGGGGTTATGATCATTGCAATCCAAAAGTCCAAGGGCTCGTCATAGTGCCTTTGGAAACAATCGATCCCCATGTGTATGCCTCGGCCTGCCGAGGCATATCGAGCTTGCTCGAAACCGAGTATCCGTGTTGTTGATTAAATGGGGTAATAAACTCAGTGCGGTACTTGTAACATGGTTCCATCACTGTACTTGCCATCAAGAGCGCATGAAAGCTTATTTTTTGACCATTTGAGCGGAAGTGTTTGTCAGAATGTTTTTTATTTCATTTGGCTTATATTCTCTACATGGGTACGGGGGAGAGGCGAAAATCTCTTCAATCTGCGATCCCTCCAATAGTGGAAAAGCCCAGGTTTAAAATTTCTACTTTGACAACCAGTAAATATACGGGGTTTGAATGTTAAGTGCCTCGCGAGACGCTCGGCAACCACAAGTTTGGTGTTTCGAATGTGGTCGTCCCATAGTTCCCACTAGGGAGCGCGGAATTTATTCCGCATTCGGGGCGGCGAGGCTTTAGCCTCGCCTACTCAGGCTGAGCTATCTACCAATTCGCGAGAAGACTCAAGGCTTTTTCTCGCCGAGGGCTCTCGCGCCCGGCAGGAGGTTGCGGTCGAAATCGAATAACGTCAGATTCTCGTAAGGGGTCTCGATGGTCGGCCAGGCTACGTATTCGGGTGCCCAGTAGCAGACTCCGATGCCGCGACCATTCGGCACGTCCCGCACGATGCGGTGAACCTCGGTGAGGAACGCGCTTTGCCCCTCGGGCGTGGCCGGATAGCCGGGGAGAAGCTGCTTCTCCTCGCCGACAAAATTGTTGGAGTTATCGGCATATTTCAGCGTAAAGGGATACGCGGTTTCCGCTACCATCACCGGGACGGCAAAGGTCTCGGCCAAGCCGTCCAGATTCTCCTTCAACGCCGCCAGAGTCCCGTGCCACCATGGGTAGTAGCTCACGCCAATCACATCAAAGGCCACGCCATCCTTCTTCAGGTCGCCAAAGAACAGCTTGCAACCCCTCGCATCGCCGCCCGCATCGGAATGGATCATGATCGGGCAAGATGGCTCGGCGGCAAAAGCGGCGTGAACCCCGGTGATTCCGGCCTTCAGAAACCGAACAAAGTTGGCGTATCCACCCTTGGAGATCTGACCCTCGGGCCACATCATTCCATCCCGAACCTCGTTCCCCACCGCCACCATGGCGGGCGGCGTGCCCTGGGCAATGAACGCTCGGGTTACTTCTCGCGTGTGCTGAGTCACCGCCCCGGCGAGCTGATCGACGCTAAAGGTGTCCCACGCTTTCGGCTTAATTTGGTGCCCCGGATCGGCCCAGGTGTCGGAATAGTGGAAATCCAGCAGCAGCTTCATCCCCAGTTTCTTGGCGGTGCGGGCAAGCGGTAGTGACTTCTTGACGCCGCAGTATCCGTCGGTCGGATTCACCCAAATCCGCAGCCGAAGCAGGTTAGATCCCGCGTTCGCCATGGCCGCTAAAGGTTCGGTTGGCTTACCTCCGGCAAAGAAAGTCGCCTTCAGGTCCGCATACTGCGGCAAAAACGAGGCATCTACGCCGCGCCAATAGTTACCAGCCGGAGCCGATCCTACCACTGCTGCTGCCACCACCAAAGCCATCATGGTTCTAGTGTAGCCATCCGTCGCTCCCAAATCCCACCGTTTCTTAACCTTCCGTGGGCCCGCAAAGATTTATACTGGTCGCCATGGGGAAAGGAAAATTGCCAACCGCCGTTGCGGCTCGTCGATTGGTGGCGGCAACATTGGGTTTGGGACTCGTGGGCGCGATTGCGTTCACCGCGCTGAATAAGGATCGCCACATGGGGCGTCAACCCGATGGAACGTATGTGGTCAGCTCGGGCCAAACCATTCTGGGTGGATCGATTTCCTTCAAGGGTCGCCCCGCCGACATTGCGCTGCACCCGACCCGCGATCTGGTGGCGGTGCTGAGCAAGAGCGAGGTGTTTCTCATCGAAAACGGGGCGGTGGTGGAAGATTCTAAGATTCCCCTGGGCACCTCCGCCGCGTTCACCGGCATGAAATGGCTTCCCGACGGAAAGACCCTTTTGGCCAGCACGGCCAACGGTACCATCGCCACCTACACGCTGGATGGCAGCAAATTGGTGAAAGGCGAGCCGATCAAACTGGCAGAAAAAGGAAATCCGCTGCCCGGTGGCTTTAGCGTTTCTCCCGATGGACAAAAGCTGTACGTGGCCCTCAGCGAAGGCGAATCGGCGGCCGAAGTGGACCTAGCATCGCGGAAAGTAACGCGAACGTTCGGTTGCCAAATGATTCCGTTCACGGCCCAACCTTCGGGAGACGGCAAGTATCTCATCGTCAGCAACTGGGGCGGTCGGCCGCCAGTGAAGAGCGACCGCACGTTCCAATCGGGCCCGAAGCGGGTGGTGGTGGATGACGATGGCGTGGTGAGCACCGGCTCGGTGACGGTAATTGATCTGGCCACGGGCGCGTCGCAGCACGTACCGGTAGGGCTTCATCCCACCGCAATCGCGGTAGACGGCGCAACCGCCTACGTGGCGAATTCCAGTAGCGATTCCATCTCGGTGATCGATCTGCCGACGGCAAAAGTCACCTCCACGATCCCGTTGAAATGGGGTCGATTAAACCTTTGGGGCTCCATGCCGGTAGCGCTGCAGAAAGTTGGAGACACCCTGTACGCAGCAAACGGCGGCGACAATGCTCTGTGCGAGATCGACTTGAAATCCCAGAAGGTACGGGGCTATCGCCCGGCCGGTTACTATCCCATCTCCGTGCAAATTCGCGACCGGGTGGCTTACGTGCTCAACTCCAAGGGTAACGGATCGGTGGCGAACACGGCCTATAAGCGCAACGGAAACGCGCACGATTTTGAAGGCACGGTCACCAAGATCGATCTAAGCCAAGACCTAAAGCGGGAATCGGCGCGGGTGGCAGAGCTGAACGGATGGAACACTCGTCCCGCGAAACCGAAATTGGCGGTTTACAACGGCGCCATCCAGCACGTGCTGTACATCATTAAAGAGAACCGAACTTACGACGAAATTTACGGCGATCTACCGCAGGGCAATGGTCTCGCCAGCCTTTGCAGTCTGGGGGAGAAAGTGATGCCAAATCACCGCAAGCTCGCCCAGCAGTTCACGCTGTTCGATAACGGCTACGTGAGCGGAACCAACTCGGCCGATGGTCACCAGTGGGCCACCCAAAGCGTTTGCAACGACTATCTAGAACGCATGTATGTGAACTACAGCCGTAGCTACGGTGACGACGGAGAAGACGGCATGACGATCTCTCCGGCGGGTGGCATTTGGGACGCAGCGATTAAGGCGGGCAAGACACTTCGGGTGTACGGTGAGTTCTGCGATGACGGACTCTCGCGCTGGGATCCGCGACCGCCCAAGGACTGGTTTGAGATGTGGGAAGATCGCGAAAGCGGCAAGAACCAGTTCAAATGCTTCACCGATACCCACGTTCACGGTCTGCGGCCCTATATTAATAGCTACTACCACTACTGGCCGCTCACCCAGAGCGATCAGCACCGCGCCGATATCTTTATCAACGAGTTCCAGACTTTCCTGAAGCAGGGGACGGTACCGAACCTCATGATCATGTCGCTCCCTAGCGACCATAGCGAAGGAACGAATCCGGAATTTCCCACTCCGCGCTCCATGATGGCGGATAACGATCTGGCCCTCGGTCGCGTGGTGGAGGCGGTTTCCAAGTCGCCGATTTGGAAGAATACGTGCATCTTTGTGATTGAGGACGACGCGCAGAGTGGTCCCGACCATGTGGATGGACACCGCACCTCGTTCCAAGTGATCAGTCCGTACAACAAGATGGGCACGGTCGACAGCACGTTCTACACGACGGTCAACATGATCAAGAGCATCGAGATGATGCTGGGACTGGCACCGATGAACCGGTTTGACCTGCTGGCTCGCCCTATCGATACCTGCTTCAATGACAAGCCAAATCTCACCGCGTACCGGCTAACGCCGAACAAAACTCCCCTGGGCGAGCCGAACCCCGGACGCAAGACGGCGCTTTCGGATGCGGACGCCTACTGGTTGGCAAAAACTCGGGAGCAAGACTTCAGCAAGATGGATCGCGCCGATCCGTACTGGATGAACCGAATCATTTGGTATTCGCTGTACCAAGGTTCGCGACCGTATCCATCGCGGCCCGGCGAGCAGCCGGGGCAAGCCGTCGATCTGGACGATTAATCTTTCGTCATGGTCAGAATGCAGTTCTGAATGCCAAAGGTGCGGAAGAACGTGAGGTCGTCGTGGTCTCCCATGGGCTCGGGGTCAATCCCCAGCCCGCGGTAGCCCAGGTGAAAGTTGTTGTCGGTGGGTCCGCCCCCGCCATCTACCCACCGGTAGGCATAGAGGATATCGTTTTGGAACCACATGGCGGCGGGAGCCGAGCGGGATTGCGACCACTCGTCGTAGTACCGCTTCACCAGCCAGCCGTCTCGGACCGTACGGTCGGAGATTTCTTGTGCCACATACGCGCACGCCCACGGGTTGGTGGCGGAGGTGAGACCAAGGCCGAAGAAGAGGATTCGACCCTTGGGCCCGGCATCTTTCGTGGCATCGAAGAGCATCGTGATGCGCCCGGTGCCGCGTGAACGTCCATCCTCGCCCTCCACCCAGCGCTGAGAGGTTTTGGTGAGCGCACCGCCCTTCTCTTTAAACCGACGTATCTGCCAGCGGTTGGTCCGCTTTTCGTCTTGGTTTTGTCCCAGGCCAATAATTGCCTCGTCGGTGTAGGAGTCTACGCACATTCCCACCGGGTTGGTGCTTAAGAAATCGAAGGCGATGGGATCGCCCAAGGCGCCCTTTTTATCCGAGATTCGGTAGGTTACCAAGTTCGTTTTTGGATCCCAAATGAAGACGTAGAGACGGTCGTGATAAACGCCGACCGTGGGGACCAGTCCCTCGCCTTCGGCGAGAGACAATGGGGCCGAGGTGGTGATCCCTTTCGCGTCGGTGGCCAATATTTGTCGCGCAATGCCTTTGGCCGTGGGATAGTAGAGGTGAATCCGGTCACCAAAACTGATGGCGACGGGGTCGCCGGTCAATCCTTCTCCGGCAATCGGCTCGGCCGTTCGCCACTTTCCGGGGCTGTCCATTCGGCGCAGCGAAATCGTGCCGGGATGCTCTCGATCGATCACCGGACCAGAGCTGGTGCCCAGCAAGGCGTACGCCTTGTTTTGGTGCACAAACAGCCACGGGGCAACCTTGGTTTTCCCGAGGTCATCGCGCGTGCCAGCGGAGGTGGAATAGGCGTAGTTGATGTCGGCGCGCACGTGCTTCTCGCCGAACACGCCGTTCCAATTCCAGTCGATCAGCGTGGTGGAACCGTTTGGCTTGAGTCGAAATCGGTAGGGACTCTTGCTGAGGAATTCCACTTTCTCGAACGGCAACGGAATCGTCTCATCCAGGTCGTTCTCGTTCAAAACGTAATTCGCCAGCTCGCCTTTGCTGTAATGAATCGCGATCGGGTTATCGCCGAACGAGTAGCTGTAGTTGTAATTCATCACACTCGGATAGATTGGACACATTCCGTTGGACCAGAATCCCGAGTGATCTAGCCCCATTTGGTGGCCGAATTCATGGATAAAGACCGCCCACAATGAGCTCTCGCCGACGGTGCCGCCATCGCCTAACTGATCGGCCTGACCGCCGCCGCCGAGGGTGATTTGCATCCAGTGCGTGATGCCGCGCCATTTGGCGGGCCGAAACTTCTCCCGATTGGTTCCCCAGCCGTTCTTCTTGTCGTCTCCCGTCACCGCCGGCAGATACATAAGATGCAAGGCGATGCCCGGCTTGCCATCGGGATTCGGAATATCAAGGTCGCGGTAGGTTCGCACTACGCGGTCCATTTGGCCCTTTGCCTTCGCTTCGTCCACATCATCGAAGCGTGAAATAAGACAAATGGTATCGATGTGGCGCGGGTCGCAGCCCATCGCCTTCAGGTCCAAACCCCGGATGCCGTTTACTTCCCAGCCGTCTAAAAGGCCATCGGAATCGGTGTCGGAATTGAGCGGATCGGTGCCGAGGCTTTGCTCCTGCTCGTTGGTTAAGCCGTCGTGATCGGCATCCGTTTCACCTTCCGAAACCATGCGCCAGAGTCGGGTCTGGTAGCCGGTGTGCTTCTCGCTACCGTGGCGGAATTCCAAGATATCGTCGTCGCCATCGCCGTCAATGTCGCCCACCGCGAAGGTCGATTTTCCGGTCGGCAGCCCCGATGCGGGGAGTGGCATCGAATTTTCGCCGCGCCAAATCGCATTTCCCGTCAGGATCATTCCGTTGCCTGCGGTAACGGCGGTGCCCTTCTCAACGGGAAATAATCGGTTACTTCGGCTGAACGCGGTTGCCCATTCGGTCACCGGTCCCGCGGCACTTTGGGTGAGCCAATGGCTCCCGTTATGCCCGACCCACACCGTTTGCGACGGAAGCTTGATGGGCGTGACTCGATGGTCGGCCAATTGAATTTGGTAAGCCGTCGCGCTCTTGGGGGAGTACGCGATGATCGAGTCACCGCCCGGGAGTCCGGCCAATTTTGCGCCCCGAAGGCGTTTGGGCAGGGTGGCAAAATCCGCCGCTTGCGAGAACTTTCCGTCCTGAAAATTGCTGAGGAGGCGGATCTGTTGATCACCAAAAATCCCGGCAATTCCTGTCTGGCGATCGGCAGTTTTCACCCCGATGACGGACTGGCACCCTTGGCCCCAAGTGGGTGAGGCTTCGATTGTCGACCCGGTCTTCTGACCATCCACCGAGGGAGTGATGCGGACCGGACCGGTGGACTCTACCACCACGACTTCCGCCATCGTATCGCCATCCAGATCCATCACCAGCGGCATCCCGGCGGCACTCGATAGCCCCAGAGCCCAAGGTTGGGAAGGACAAATGGCTGCCCCAGCGCTCAGTAACGAAATCCCCAGCGGAAGCATGCTGATCAAGGCTTCTGCCCCGCCATTTTTGGACGTGAAAGCAATCGGAACCGCGAGACCAATGTGTCCTGACGTCCCGAGAATCGATGCAGATCCTGCTGCACAATTCCCACCCCGTTTGCAAAGTAGGTGGTGAGAATGTAGTAGTCGCCACCAACTTCCAGGCGAGCATCCACCACGTCGGTCATGAACACCTCGGTCGCTAGCCTTACCTTTTCTCGATCCTCGCGCCGAGTGATGATGGCCTCCACCGGCATCGTTTGGCCACAAAACGTCATCTGGCCCGGAACCAGTTCGCCGCGGGCATTTTTGAGGTTTGGATACTTCGTGCGTCCGGTGACAAAAATGGGCAGCGCGGGGGCAAAGTGGGCGCCCGCGGTTTCGCTCGCCAGAAGTCGCCCGTCTTTCCACACCATCCGGGCGGTGCCGTAACGAGATTTGAGTTCGTAGCCTTCGCGTCCGGCGACCGGAACCCGACGGGTGACGGTCAGCGTGGTCACGCCGGGTCCAATCGGGGGAGGCGTCTCATATTCCCAACTTTTACCCACCGCCAGGGGCATCGGGGCGTCGTTCTCACTCCCGCATCCGGCCAGGGCTAGGCAGGCGCCCACTAGTGCACCGGCAACGAAAGTGGGCGGTTGTTTCATGCATGGATTGTACTAAACGGCGTACGATTACCGATTAATCATTCCCATCGCGGCTTCGGGATATCTGGTTCCCACGGGCGGGGCGATCGATCCGAGTTGGTCCAGTTCCGCCGCGGTGAACGTCACCGACCCGCCCCCGACATTTTCTTCTAACCGCGAGATGCGCCGGGTGCCCGGAATCGGGATGAGGTGCGATCCTTGCGCCAACACCCACCCGAGGGCAACCTGTGCGGGCGTAACCCCTTTGGCCGTCGCCATGGCTTTGATCTCATCCACAATCCGGAGATTCGCGGCGAAATTTTCGCCCTGAAACCGGGGATTTTGCCTTCGCCAATCATCGGCCGCGAGGTCTTCGACTGACTCGATCTCTCCCGTTAGAAACCCTCGCCCGAGCGGCGAATACGGCACGAAGGCGATTCCCAATTCGGCACACAGGGGAATCACGTCGTTCTCATAGTCGCGCGACCATAGGGAGTATTCGCTCTGGACGGCCGCTATGGGATGCACGGCGTGGGCACGGCGAATGGTGTCGGCACTCACCTCGCTCAGTCCCAGATACTTCACCTTGCCCTGCTGCACCAGCTCGGCCATCGCTCCCACCGTCTCCTCGATCGGCACTCGCGCATCCACCCAGTGCTGGTAGTAAAGGTCAATGGTTTCGATGCCCAATCTCTCCAGCGATTTCTCCGCCGCGCGGTGGACGTAGGCGGGCGTACCGTCCACAATCCAAGGGGCATTTGCCTCCACTAAATCTTGGTGAGACGTCAGCGACCGGTCGTACACATTGGCAAACTTGGTGGCCAGAAACACCGAATCGCGGTGGCGACGCAGACTCTCGCCCACCAGCAGTTCGTTGTTTCCCGCGCCGTACATATCGGCGGTATCCCAAAAGTTGACGCCGAGTTCGATGGCCCGATCCAGGGTTTTCAGGTTTTCATCCCGGTCCGATGGCCCGTAGGCAAACGACATTCCCATGCAGCCGAGGCCGATTTCTCCGACCGATTGATTTCCGATAGTTCTTGTTTTCATGATGGGTATGCGTGGATCCGATACGGCGATGGTTACGGTAGAAACGGATTGATAATCCGAATGCCCTCAATCACTTGTCCGTGGGAGAGATCTTCGGTGTAAAGGATTTGACAGTCCGCATCTTTCGCGGCGGCAAACAGGAGCGAGTCCCAAAACGACAATTGCCACCGCTCCATGATCCGAAGCGCGGTAATCGTGGTCTGGAAAGTGGGGGCGACGAATTCCAAATCCGAAAGTCCTGCGCAGAATTCTCGGACCTGACTGGGAGTGTAACGAAGTTTCGATATCAAAGTAACGGAAAACTCTTGTGTTATTTGGGCCGAGATAACTCCGTTTCCGGCAAGCGATAGCTTACGCAGAAGACTTTGCGCCATCTCCTGTTTTCTAAGGTCCCGCTGATCAACCGAGTAAACGAGGATGTTTGTATCTACGAATGCCTTAGTGGCGGTCATAGATTTCGTCGCGAGTCAGCCGTTTACCGTCCGAAGAGTGGGCTAATTTGCGACCAAGTTCAAACATCGCTTCTAGCTTGTCGCCGGGGTTCTTCTGCACCTTCTCTTGAATGAATTCCGCCACCATCTGATCCAGCGTCGTTCCGTGCGTTTGGGCGTAGGCAAGCCCTTCTCGCACCAGCGCCTCATCAATATCCAGCGTTACCCGTCCCATTCCGAAAATATTACTCCGACTAACGGCGATTTTCAGCCGGACTTCCCCGAAGTCGTTACGTTCGGGGAAATAGTGCCTAACGCCGATCAGAGATTTCTACTTCTTCGGGCGACCGACGGCCCAGCTTGCAAATGCGTATCGCATGGTTGACGGATCTTCCGTTTTCAGGAAGTACTCGAAGTACTTCTTTGCCTTTGCTGGGTTGCTTCCGACTGATGAGACGCCCGCATAGTAGTAGGCGACTTTAACTTCCGGATGGGAGGTGATCACTTTTTCGGCTTCGATGGCAGCCAGATCTGACCGACGACGCTCGTCCTCCGGGACCGGAATCGACTTGCCGTGTTCGTCCCGAATCGCAACCGTACCCTCACTGTAAAGATTCCAGAGGACGAGCCGAATCTGATACCAATCCGGCCACCGGGCAAGGAGCGCGCGGGCGGCATCCCGCGCGGCGGCCGTCTCATTTAGATTTCTTAGCGCCGTTAAGTGCATAATCCCGCTCGCTCGGTCCTGGGGTACGTACCCTTGTAGCTCGGCCTGGCACCGCTGCACCCAGAACATCCGTTGCTGCGTCAACTCGTTCCGCTTTAGCAATCCCCGATCTTCGTAGTAGTGAACAAGTCCATGTCCGTAGATCAGAGCCAATCTCAATTGAGACGAAACCTGCCAGACGGGGCGATTCTGATTAACTTTAACTGGGGCCGCTCCAAAGGCATCAATCACCTCATTCAAGACATCGTGAAGTCGGCCATTGCGATATGCGGCCATGAAATAGCCCTGGATGAGCGTTAGATTGTCTGGATCTTTCGGCAGTACCCGCCGGAAGTAACCAAAGGCGGTCGCTTCCCTCCCTTTCTGCTGCAGCAGGTCCAGTCCTTCCCGAGTTACCCGGTCTAGCTGACCGAGGTCCTTCCAGGAAACGAATCCAAACTCGTCATAGGTCCCTATTGGAAACCGCGGCGCGGGCGTTCCGGGGACGAACTTTGCCGACTGAACAAAAGGTGCCAGTACCAGAGCGGAAGCGATAAGGGGGATCATTCAATTTCCTCTGGACAGAAGCTTAACCCGACCTGAGCGTCCGCCAGCTTGACCAGGCTTTGCTTGAGTGATCTGGGGCTTATGCAATTCCATCTGGTCCACGCCTCTCCCGTCCGATAACAAAAATCATACTCTGCTCGTTTTGTTTCGGACCGTTCTAAAACATCGAAACAAAAAAGCCGCCGCGACAGAGTGTCGCGGCGGCTATGAGACCCCTTTGAATTAGTTCGGGGTGAAGAATCCGAGGACGATCGGGCGAGCCGACGGAACGTAGTACGAATCGGTTACCCGCCAAGCCCAGGCGATGAGACCGTCGTTGACGGTCTTCACCCGAATTTGACCGGTACCCGCGCCCTTCGGCAGCTGCGAATACATGGAGCGAGTGTCGTTCGTGTGCTGCTCCTTGCTGCAATCCATCACGGTGACTTCGTACTCCCGAGTTTCGGTGGCGGGGTCGTACGAGAGCAACCGGGAGCTACTGAAGATCATGACGTGACCGGTGTCGCCGCCGTTGCTGTACTTGCTGGCTAAAATGTCACCAAATTGAGCCTGGGAAAAGCTGGTCCGGAGGGTAAATCCGTGGTTGGAATTCAGAATCGAGGTGTAGTACTCGTCGGCGTAGGGGCTCTGGCCCAAGTCGCCCGGATTCCAGTTGTAGCACGCCTTCAGCAACAGGGTCACGAAGGAAGCGCAGCGGCCGTAGACGGAGTACACCGAGGTGGGGTCGTTGGCGACCGGAACCGAGAAGTACATGTCGGGGTAGTTCGCTCCGTAGCGGTTCGTGGGGTTACCGGCCGAATCGGTGAAGGTCAAGTTGCTAGCCTGAGTTGCAATGCCCCGGATGATCTCGTTGGCCAGATTGGCGTGGGCGGTTACCTGAGCGTTGGCCGCAACGCTGGCGAAGGTCAGGGCGAAAGTGGCGATGGCGGTTTGTGCTTTCATGGTCTCAAATCAGCGTTTCTCACGCTTACAGGATCATTAAACGACCCGCCCGTTACAGCCTGGGACTAGTTCCGTTACGTACGCGTTACATTTGCGTTACAACCGAAAACCCACAAAAAAGCCCGGCATTGCTTTTGCAACGCCGGGCTTTCGAATGAACTTAAACGACCGATTTCTGGATCTTGTAGTGGCACTCTTTGAACTTGAGGCCGCTACCGCAGGGGCACGGTTCGTTTCGTCCCACGCGCTTCGGATCGACGCCTTCCGGCCACGGCAGCTCGCCGGGTTCGGCGGTGACTACCGCCGCTTCGATCGCGGGCGCATCGCTCGCCGTCACCAGATCCGGACTGGCCGTATTGATGTTGAGCGTGCCCACCTGCGACTCCTCGCGAACATTCAGCAGGAAGATCATCTTCGCCGCATCGGTGCGAATTTTCTTCAACGTCATCTGGAACGTATCGTAGGTCTCGCGCTTGTACGCCACCAACGGGTCCACCTGCCCGTAGCCGCGCAATCCGATACCTTCTCGGATGTATTCCACCGTCTGCAAGTGATCCTGCCAGCGGTCGTTGACGGCACGGAGCAGAGCGTATCGCTCCATCTCCTTCATCGCATCGCCTGCCTTTTCCGCCTTGGTGGCGTAGGCATGCTCCACCAGTTCCTGTAGATAGGTGACCAGTTCGGGTCCCGGAGCGTGCTTCTCCAAGTCGGCGACCGTTGCGTAGTCCACCAGCGGCAGAATCTCGTTCAGATCCTCAAACAGCACCGAGTAGTCGTACTCGCGGTTGCCGGCTTCATCCACCATCCAAGCATCTTCCACCTTGTCGGCGATGATCTCGTTCAGGTAAGTCCCCAGCTCTTCGTTGACCGCTTTACCCAGCAACACTTCTCGGCGAAGGCCGTAAATGTGCTCGCGCTGAGCGTTCAAAACGTCGTCATATTCCAGAACGTGCTTTCGCGCTTCAAAGAAGTGATTCTCAATGCGCTCTTGCGTCTTCTGGATCATGCGGGAAAGGAACTTGGCCGTCACCTCTTCCATCGGCGGCCACATCTTCAGCGCCGGATTCTCCATCATGTTGGCGTTGAAGATGCGCCACAGTTGGTCTTCCAGGGCCACGAAGAACTTCGATTCGCCCGGGTCACCCTGACGGCCAGCTCGACCGCGCAACTGGTTGTCAATTCGTCGCGATTCGTGGCGTTCCGTACCCAGAATGTAGAGGCCGCCTAACGCGCGAACCTCTTCGGCCTTCTCGCGTCGCTCCTGATCGCTCAGCGGGAGCGGAGGCGCCGCTCGCTCGTGACCGCCGCGACGGTAGCTGGCGAATGTCTCGCCGTACTCGTCCAGACCGTCCTGCGCCACTTCCACCTGACTCCGCGCCAGCTTCACTAAATCGTCTTCCACGCGGCCACCCAAAAGAATGTCCACGCCACGACCCGCCATGTTGGTGGCGATGGTGACCTGACCCTTGCGTCCCGCCTCGGCGATGATAACGGCTTCCTTTTCGTGGAACTTTGCGTTGAGAATGTTGTGCGGAATGCCGTGGCTCAGGGCTTCCAAAAGGAACTCCTTGTTCTCCGTCGGGAGCTTCCAGGCATCTAAGCACCACGCCACCATTTCGTCCGATCGGGGATCGGTCGGCTCGCCAATCTTGGCGAGCAGGCTGCTGAGAGCCTGTCGGTTGATATCCGCCAGATTGGTTTCGTAAAGTCGCTTGGCCTCGGCCGCGTTCTCGCCCTTCAGATCCTTCTTCTGCTCCAAATGCTCCTTCAGCTTCTGGCTAAATACCAGCCGCTGCAGAAGGTCGGAGGTCAGCCGGGTGGAAACCTTTTCCGACATTTCGATACTGCGCGTACCGACCAAAACCGGCTGTTGCTTGGTAAACAATCGCAACAATTCCCAAGCGACGCCGCGGAACTTCGCTTCCTCGGTCTTGTAGATAATGTCGGCCTGGTCCACACGGGCCGTCGGACGGTGCGTAGGAATGGAAACCACGTCCAGACCGTAAATCTTTCGAAACTCATCTTCTTCCGTCTTGGCCGTACCGGTCATGCCGCCCAGCTTTAGGTACAGGCGGAACAGGTTCTGGAAGGTGATCGTCGCGACCGTCTGGCTCTCTTTCTGAACCTGGACGTTTTCCTTCGCTTCCAGCGCCTGGTGCAAACCATCGCCATAGCGCCGACCAAACATCATGCGACCCGTGTTTTCGTCGACGATCACGACCTCGCCTTGGCGAACGACGTAATCCACATCCTTATCAAACAGCGCGTACGCCTTCACGGAGGCGTTCACGTGGTGGAACAGCTTAGGATCGGAGGCGATGTTGTCAATCCCCATCAATTCCTCAATCCGGTCCATTCCTTCTTCGGTCAACGAAGCCGAGTGGTTCTTCTTATCCGCGGTGTAGTGGACTTCCTTCTCTAATTGCTTAACGATCTCGTTGACCACCTTATAAACGCTGGTGTCATCGTTGGAAGGGCCGCTGATAATGTGCGGCGTTCGTGCTTCGTCAATGAGGATCGAGTCCACTTCGTCGACGATCGCAAAGTACAGTTCGCGCATCACGAGGTCGCTCTCGTTGAACGCCATGTTGTCGCGCAGATAGTCGAAACCGAACTCGTGGTTGGTGCCGTAAACGATGTCGCAGCCGTAGGCATCCCGCCGCGAACACGGAACCATATTCGTATAGCGCGGATCCTCCATCACGTTCGCGCCGGGAACGTACAGGTAGCTGCCGCCGAGTTCGTCACTCTCTTGGCTTTGACCCTGGATGATGCCGACGCTCAGGCCCATGAAGTGATAGATCGCACCCATCCACACCGCGTCGCGACGGGCCAGGTAATCGTTCACCGTAACCAGATGAACGCCGCGACCGGTAAGCGCATTCAGAACCACCGGCGCCACGGCCACGAGGGTCTTACCTTCACCGGTCTTCATCTCCGAGATCCGGCCTTGGTGAAGCACCGCGCCACCCGTCAGCTGCACATCAAACTGGCGCATCCCAAGGGTGCGCTTAGAGACTTCGCGAACCGTCGCAAATACTTCGGGAAGCATCTTGTCCAGCGATTCGCCCGCCTGAGCGCGGGTCCGGAATTCCGCGGCGCGCTCCTTTAGCTGCTCATCGGTAAGCGGCGTCACCGTCGCTTCCAGGTCGTTTATCTGCTTGATGATGGGCGCTACGGCATCCACATCGCGCTTGGAAGTGTCGAAAATCTTACGTAAAAAGTTCATGGTTTTGGCAGTAACAAAAGGCACGAGCCACTAGGGCTAGCGAAACAAGGAGCTAGTCGAAACGTGGACTACGGCCCGTCGCGGGTGCGGCTGCCAACCGCAAAACCAGCCGGAATCGGCCCGGAAACGTAATCCGGCACCGACAAAATCTCGGGCTGAGCGTTACGCGAAGATTGACGAACCGCCGGTGCGGCCTCGCTACTCTCGGTAACCACCGTCGATTCGGCCCAGTACTGGGCAATCACGGCGAGGGCAAAATGTTGTTGCGCCGAAGGCACGGATACGCGACTCGCGTCTCCAAAACCTCCCATTAAAATCGCCAGCAGGGCCGGCAAAATTGGCAACATTGCTTCCTATTATGACGCCGCCGCTAGACCCAGCGTTAGGCCCGGCGGATCGATGGTCAACTGGTACTCTCCCGTGCCGATGTTGCGGCGAACATGGCTAAATATCTTTGGACTCATTATCGCCGGAATCTCGGCGATGGGCACGATGTCCCACGCCCAGCCGATCAAAGCCGCCGCCCAGCGGATGACCACCGCTCCGGTAATCGATGGCGTGGTGGATCCGATCGAGTGGCAAACCGCCAGTAAATTATCGGGCATGGTAGATGAACGTACGGGAGAGGCGATGCCGGGTTCCGCCACCATCTATCTGGGATACGACAGCGAGGCCATCTACTTTGCCGGAGTCTTCACCGATGAGCGCCCGCAAGAAATCCGCGCTGACGGCTACCGGGTGAATGAAATGCCCGATTCCGACGACCGGTTTCAGTTAAGCATCGACGTGACGGGGTCGATGGATAACTGGGACAGCTTTAAGCTCAATGCCCGAACCGCCACCAAATTTGAAGCCGCCGGGGGCCGGGCATTGAAGCGAGAGTGGCTCGGCGAATTCGCCGGCAAAGGCCGCATCACCGCCACCGGATGGGAAACCGAGGGTCGCATTCCGTGGCGATTGCTGAACCTGCCCGGGAAAGGTCTCCACGACGCCCGCTTCAACTTTGGCCGCCACTGGCACCGCATGGGCCGCGAGTACGTGCTCGGCTTCTACCAAAACGGTAACGGCAACAACACCCCCACTTGGAGTCGGGTGGAGTATCCCGCGCCCTACGTTGATCGTTCTCTCAAGCTCCTCCCGTACTTCTACGCGGGAGTGGACCGGGGACTGGTGGCCAATGCGGGCGTGGACATTAAAACCTCGCTCGCTAGCCAAATCACCGCCATTGGCAGTATCAATCCCGATTTTCGGAATATCGAAAACCAAATTCTTAGCCTCGATTTCAGCCGGTTCGAGCGGCTGGCCGACGAGACTCGACCGTTCTTTCTCGAGGGAAATGATCGCTTTGATTCGGGCATCTTCAACTCCCAACGCATCCGGAGCTTCGATGTGGGAGCCAAGGTTTTTGGCCGCCTCGGGGCTAAGACTAGCTTTGGGGTGATGGATGCTTTCGATGGCAATGTCAACCGTGACACGGTAAATCCCATTACTCAGCAGCCAGAATCCGGCAACCGTAACGACATCGTGGCGAGCTTCGATCACCAGCAGGACGTCAACACCAGCTACCGTCTCGCGTTGACCGGAAGCAATCGTCCCGGCGAAAGTAACTCCGCCTTTCTGCTCCGCGCCAGCAAGGATTTTGGGCTTTGGAGCTTCACTGTTCGCGACCAGGGGTCGCAAGACTCTCTCACCGGTTTTGGTCGCCGATCCGAGGTGAGCGCTGCCTACAATGTGAGCGGACTATTTCTGCAGGGCAACGTCTTTCGGGTGGCGGATAATTTCAATCCGGCCCTCGGTTTTGTCCCGCAAAATGACATTCGCGGATTCGCCGGGAAAGCCTTTTACGAAAAGAATTGGGATTCCGGGCCGATCCGTTCGGTCAGTACATTTTCGAACTACTACGTGAATATGCGCGACAGTCGCGCTGGCCTCTACAACCGCGGTGCCTACTCCAACGTCAATGTTCGGGTTGCCGAACTTTGCTGGGTGAATCTTTCGGGTTCGGTAGAAGATTTTGAAGGGTCCAAAGACCACACCATCTCGGCCGGAATGTCCTTCCCGGCGCTGTCGCCCGACCTCAATTACGGTCTGGGTTACACCCAGGGTCGCATCGCCGGGGAGCAGTATCAGCAAGCGAATATTGGCTACTCGCGCCGATGGCGGAACCGGTTCTCCACCAATCTCAGCTATCAGGTCCAGCACTACTTTGGGACCCAGCGCCAATTGGTGGCGTCGGCTAACTACGACATCGACGAATCCCGCAGTATCTCGGGCCGCCTCATCGGGCAAGAGGGCAGTCTAGGCGGATACCTCTCGTATCGGCGGTCGGGAAACCGCGGTGCGGAGTACTTCCTCATTCTGGGCGACCCCAATCAGGCTAAGTTCGTCACGTCGGTCATTCTCAAGGTCTCGATCCCGTTCGAGATAAAGGTTTGAGGACCAGATGCACCGACTGGGATAACATCAGTCGGTGCATTCGCCCGATCCAATCGAACTCCGCGCCGTAGTGGAGCACCTCTCCCGTCAGTGGCCAAATCGCAATAGCAATCTGCCCACCCACCGCGAAGCCGCGGCGTGGATCGAAGGAAAGCTGAACGCGCTAGGACTGCCGGTCGAGATGATGGAATATCCTCTGGTGCCCGGTCCCCGGGTTGTCTCGGAATCCGCGGTGCAGGTGGTGGCCACTTTGCCCGGGACCGATCTGGCCAACGAACGGCTGATCGTGAGTGCCCACCTCGATACCATCAACTGGACCGACCGGGTGAATGATCCCTACGGGATCAACGCTCCGTCTCCCGGAGCCAATGACGATGCCAGCGGCCTCGCTTGCGTGCTGGAATGCGCTCGCATTCTTCGCGACCTCCAGCCTCGACGAACCATTCAGTTCGTGCTTTTCTCGGGCGAAGAGCAAGGACTATTGGGTGCCAAATGGCTCGCCCAACGCGCGGCGGCAGAAGGTTGGAATATCACCGCCGTGCTCAATAACGATATGATCGCCAATGCCGTCGACGATCATGGTCGCTCGGAAACTCAGCGTGTTCGGGTGCTGTCTCCCGAGGGACGATCCCGGGACTTGGCCCGCTGGATGCACTGGGAAATGCCCGATCACGTGAAGCTGATCTTCCGCCACGATCGCTTTGGCCGGGGCGGCGATCACACGCCGTTCAATCAAGCCGGGTTCACCGCCGTGCGCATGACGGAGGTTTGCGAAAACTACGGCCGTCAACACACCCCGCAGGACACCACCGAGTTTATGGATTTCGATTACCTGGCCCGGGTGACCGACCTCAATGCGCAGACCTTGGCTCGGCTTGCCCTCGCTTCGCCCGAGGTCACGAACGTCAAGGTCGATCCCACGCAGGGCTACGGCGCGCGAATTACCTGGGAAGGCGACGGGGCCCAGTGGTTGTACTGGCGCGATACTACTTCCCCGGTGTGGGAAGGGCGAGTGGCGGTGACGGGGAATGAAGCCGTCGTCGCCGAGCCTCACAAAGACGACGCCATCTTCGCCGTCTCCACCGGGGGCATCCCGGTCGAAGCTTTATAGATACATTAAAGGTATAGCTATTTAGAATATACGTAGCATCTGAAAAAGCAAAAAAAGTGCCACAAACTTCTAAATTCCCACTTTAATGTGTCACACTTTATTCGGAGATTCAACGAAGATAAAACCGATCACTTTTCTGGCAACCTTAGTTACGGCGTGCTACCTTTCCGCAACGACCGCGAATGCGACTGGCTATGACTTGATAGATTTAGGTAAGAACTACTTTCCCTATGCTGTGAGTACCGGTGTCACCCTCACCGACTTCCGCGTTGCAGGTACCTATATTCCCGGTGCATCGGTAACCGCACCACCACCAGAAGATATAAACGTTGGGATCAATTACCAAGCGTTCTACTGGTCGAACCTTGGAGGTCTCAAGGTTGCCGTACCGCTACCATCTGGAGTGCAGGGCATGACGGCCCGTGGTATCAATAGTTCTAACCGGTTAGTCGGATCGGTGCGTGAACCATTGCCAGATAACTTCGGCGCGCTTAGTAATGGACCATTTGCCTATACGCTAGACACAAACACGGGCTCGTACTTGAACTTGCAACCGCAATATAACGTTGGCCCGTCTTGGGCACACGGTATTAATGATTACGGAAAAATCGTTTGCCATACGACGGCCGCGATTTCCACACCAGCCCCACAAGGCGGATACACAACCGACATTACTAAATCGAGGGTGGTTCGTAATACTCCGTATGTTGCGACGCCCCAGCCTAGGAGTGCGATGGCTATCAGCAATTGGGACTATGTCGTTGGACAGGTTAACCCCGACCCATGGCCATCCGGCACGCCGAGCCAAATGTGGATTTCCCGCACACCAACAACCTGGAATCTCCTCGGAACGCTACCAAACCCTGGTGGGATTTCCACTAGCTTTGCGTACGCCGTCAACTCCGTAGTATGGCCAAGCACCACAGTTGCTGGTTACAATGAGAAGAGGAATGGTTCCACCATTCTTACTCAGGCCGCATATTACCAAGGCTCCCTCGTAGCGGTGCCTTGGAGCGGTGTGGCGCCAACTTGGTCCGTCGCATATGGCGTGAATAAGAACCTAGTGGATGGCTCGGTAAAAATGGTAGGAAGCTATAAGGACTCTACCGGAACTTTTCGAGCGTTCAGATTCCAGGTTGGCCTAAGCAACCCTACGGATTGCAATACATATTTAACTCCCGCACAACAACTGAAGTGGCGGCTTATTGCGGCGTATGCGATAAATGACTATGATGTCATCGTCGGCTATGGTCTGTACAACGATGGGATTAACGAACCGGAATATCGAGGGTTTATTCTGCGACCAAACTAGGGCAGGAAGGAGAATCTAACGGAGGTAACAGCGTTCCGCGGGAGTAGCACTCTATAGCTGATCTTTGCAGCTGAAACAGTGTTTATTTCTTTAGAAAGCCGTGCTAGTATGGCGCGGCTTTCTAGTTTTCGGGCGACGTTGCTTTGATCAGACTCCATTTGCTCTTAGGTAGCACGGATCGCACTCCCATGAGCTTTCTTGCACCAGCTGCGGCTCCCATTACTTCTAAATACTGAAAGGGCCCTCTTGGCCTCAGAATCGCCGGTGATTTCATCGGCGAGCGAACTGCGAATGTTGCTGAATAAGCTATCAGGAAGGACAAATCAACAGTCTGGGTTGGTGTTCCCTTGAATTTGCTATGCCGAGACCACGGGAGAAACTTCCTCTTAGTGAAAACAGTATTGTAAAAACTAATCGCTGGCCCCGTTTCCGAGGCGAATTGCCATTGACCAGTTGAAATGCACGTAAGACCGGAGTTGACTCCGGTTCAATGCTCTTATTTCGCAGGAGACCGGCCACAAAAAAACATGCCCGTCGAATATTCGACGGGCATGTTAAGGGGACTTATCTTCCTTGGGCTTTGTCAGCGGAGGAGCCGCCGTCGTAACCCTTCAAAGGACCGGGCGGTGGCGTTGGCGCAGGGCCAACCTCCTTAACCTTTTCCTTCGTCATCCCTTCGCGGAAATTTCGCTCCTCATCCTTGGATGATGCGGCGTCAGATCCCGAGCATCCTACGATAGCGAGTGCTACCGCAGATAATAAAGACAGCTTAGCGACGCGCATTCCACTTATTGAGCTCCGGCTTGTTTGCCGGATCCGGGTTCGTGGCGGCCGGGTTAACAACCGAAGCGTGACCGTCTGCCCAAGCAAAGATTGCCTTGTCTCCGTATGCTGTGGTTGTTACGGCACCAAATCGATTGTCCTTATTGAACGTACCGTTCTTGCCGCTCCAGGTTCCATTTACCGTGTACGGCTGGCCATCGCGAGTACCGTCCGGAACTAGTCCGCCGAAGCCCGTGCCGTCCCACCAAGATACGCCAGCGAAGAAGCTGTCTGGTCCCCAGACATCAGTGCTTCCGTATCGCGAAGCGAGCATAACAGTGTCCGCGACGTTGGTAACCGAAGTGGCACTCATCGTCTTGGGTCCGGACATCCAGTTTTGGTACATTCCCATGACGCCTGACATTCCCCAGCCAGAGCCAGAGTCGTTCATCCACCCGTTCGAAGCGAACGAAATGAATACCGCATCGCCTCCAGTGGTCAAGCGACCCTGCACATAGTTGTCCGGCAACTGGTGGCCCAGCGGATCCGAAGGATCGCGAAGGATAGCGACGCTCTTGATATAAGGTTTGGTGGTCAGTGACCATCCAGCGACGGGAAACTTAGGTACGCCATTTCCGTCCTTCTGGTAATGCTCCCAGTCGTCCGGGGCACCGATTGGAAAAACATCGTCGCTGTCGCCCTGGTACAGCATAACGCCAAGGGCGTTCTGCTTAATGTTCGAGAGTGCAGACGTCTTTTTCGCGGCAGCCTTTGCCTGAGCAAAGACGGGGAAGAGGATAGCAGCCAGGATCGCGATGATCGCGATAACGACGAGAAGTTCAATTAGTGTAAAGCCACTTCGCTTCATGATTTCCTTATGGATTGCGTTAGATTTGGATTGCATATACCGACGGAGTCTCGGACATCGAGGCCGCACGGCAGGACGAGGTGGGAACAGGGCTCATCGGGAGCATCGATCCGGCGGATCAAAGCATCGACGGCTAACTGGCCCAAAGATTCGAGCGGTTGAGAAATTGAGGTGAGGCGCGGACGCAACTCGTCACAGAACGGAGTGGAGTCGAATCCCATCACACTCAGCTCTTCGGGAATGTTGACGCCCAAATCGCGGGCGTGATTTAAAATCCAACTGGCCAGACCTTCGTTATAGGCGATGACCGCAGTGTGAGACCGTGGATTCAGCAAATATTCAGAAATTGTTAAATCTTTTCCAAGTTCCACCACGCTGGCGGAATTGATATCGCGCCGGGCGGCTTCATTTTCAAAGTGCCAGCGACGGGAGTTGGATTCGCGATTGGGGAAATCTCCCTCCACGGCAAATGCGATATCGCGATGGCCCTGTTCGCGCAAATAGTCCAACGCCATCCCGATGCCCTGGCGGTTATCGGCAATCACGGTTGAAAACCGACCGTTATAATCGTCGCGTTCGCTGTGAATGAGCACTAGCGGTACGCGGCAGCGCTCCAACATCATTTCGTTCTGGACTGATTCGATGGTGTTGTACCAAATCAGGCCATCAAACCGACCATCGCTCATCGCATCGGCCGGATTGTCTCCCAGTAACTGCGGGCAGAGGGTAACCGAATATCCGTGGGAAAACGCCGATTCGATGATGCCGTCCATCAGGCAACCGAAGTAACGGGACTCGCGGCCGAAGATGGGTCGATCAAACCCCATCCCGTGAACCACGGCAATCATCTGGGTTTTCTGCGTGCGGAAGTTGCGGGCGTGGACATTCAGGCGATATCCCATCTCCACCGCCGCGTTCCGAATTCTCTCCGCCGTGGCCGGACTAACGCGGACCGTGGATGCTCGCTGGTGCAGCACGTGCGATACGACCGTTGGCGTCACCCCTGCTTTCGCAGCCACATCTCTGAGCGTTACTGGCATCTTTGCCTATTCGACACTTGCGTCACTTATATCATACATCGGTATATCAGCTTTGATACCACGATGTATCAGATTATTTCGCGAATATTTTGTTATTTTAACGACAACTTCTGCGGATCGACCGTTTTGAGCCTTCACCGGCAATCATTTGCCGCCGTAACATCTTTAACGAACTTTCGAAGGGGGGGTTCCCGTCCGGTAAAAACGATGCAAAATAAGCTGAAGAAATACCCAGAGTTGTCGTACACTTCACACTCCATGACTCGACGTGCCTTTACCTTGATTGAGCTGCTTGTCGTAATTGCAATTATTGCAATTCTGGCCGCGATCCTATTTCCTGTTTTTGCCTAAGCCAAGCTAGCGGCCAAGAAAACCGCCGCCCTTGCCCAGATGAAGCAATTGGCCACGGCCGTTACTCTCTATGCTGGCGACGCTGACGACTTCTTCGTTCCCGCTTCCAACCGTACTGGCGCGGGTGACCCCGTCGTGTGGCCGCCGCTCGTAAACGTCTACGCCAAGAGCGAGCAGATCTTTGTCGCTCCGGAATCCAACGGAACGTTCGCCGCCAATTGGGGCGCTCGTCGCAACCAGTCGGTCGGTTACAGCGATGCCACCGGCGTTGATCCGAACTCGACTGCTGTCGCCGGTGCCGCCGGGCCCGGCACGGAAGGTTTCACCACCGCCGCCAACCAGTCGATCATGGAAGAAACCGCCCGGGTCGGCCTCTTCGCGGTCACTCCGAACTCCGTCTCCGGCAAAGAGCGCGGATATGTGTTCAATCCGTACAACGGGGCTGCCGATCCGAACGGCGACTACTACAAGGGTCTGCCCATCATCGCCGACGTGAACGTTGTTACCACCGTCTACAAGGGCGTGGATTACACCGGTAAAGCTCCCGGCGAACTGAAGGCCATTTACGCTCGCTACGGCGGCGACGGCTCCGGCAACGGCGTCACCCCCGTCATCTTTGGCGACAGCCACGCGAAGTCCTATTCCGCCAACAAGCTCAACGGCTTCGGCGAAGTCATCTGGCGCTTCCGCTAATCGGCGTAACCTCGCCTTCTCGGCGGATCCGGGAAATGAACTCCTTCAACAGGGGCGAATTTCCCGGTTCCCTAATCCTTCTCACCCCGCTTGGCCGGAAAATTCCCGGCCGCCGCCCTATGTTCCCGCCGTTAGGTTGTCAAAATCTCTCCCCGACACCCTAATAGTAAGCCTCGAGGAGAGGCCTGCGAGCGTTCCAAAACCCATCGTGGGCCCGTCAAAAGAACCCAGCCGGTTT
>CANFJD010000007.1 GCA_947447315.1 Fimbriimonadaceae bacterium | reverse complement strand
GGAAAGTCACGCGAACTTTGCGTACGTGGACTTGGGGATGCCAGCCGATGAGTTTTATCTTCGGCTGCTGCATCGAGGCGTCATCGTACGGGCAGGCTCGCACGTGGGTCACGTGAATTGCCTCCGCGTGAGCGTGGGAACTCCGGCCGAAATGGACATCTTTGAGACCGAATTCCTAGCGGTGGCAGAGGAGTTGGGATTGCGGCAGTCGGTCCCGGCGTAAGAAGGGGCGTAGGTAGACTCCTACTCCTAGCATGCATCCCACGCTGATTAAAATCGGATCGTTTGAAGTACCGAGCTTCGGCGTTATGATCGTGCTCGGGTTTCTGGCGGGCTTGTTCCTTGCGGTCAAACGCGCGCCAAAGTACAACATCACCCCCGCCCAAGTGCAAGATGTGGCGTTTTACGCGCTGATTTCGGGGATTTTGGGTGCGCGTGTGGTGTTTATCGCGCAAGAGTGGGGCTACTACTCGGCGCACTTAAATGAGGTCTTCAGCCTGCGATTTGCAGGTTTGACTTCGTTTGGAGGACTGTTCTTCGGCATGGCGGCAATCGCGATTTGGTGCCGCAAAGCCAAGGTTCCGTTCTTGGTCCTGTGCGACATTTTCGCCCCGGCGTTCTTGCTGGCCCACGCCATCGGTCGGGTGGGATGTTTGCTAAACGGGTGCTGCTTTGGAGGAGTATGTCCGGTGAACTATCCGGTAGGGATCCACATCGCCGGGGACGAGCGTCTGCACCATCCGGCCCAGATTTACGATTCGCTGATGAATTTGGTCGCGCTGGGGTTAGTGCTTCAGGTCGAAAAGGTCCGGGCGTTTGGCGGTCAGATCTTCGCGCTGTTTATGATGCTGCACGGCCTGGCGCGGTTCATCTACGAGTTCTGGCGCGCGGGCACGGCGGAACAGGTGGCGCGGGGAGCGGCGAGCAGTACCTACATGGTCCTTGGCGGCCACCAACTGCCGATCACCGATGCGCAAGTTATGGCGCTGGTGATGATCTTGGCGGGCGGAATTATGTACGGTCTTTTCGCCCGGAGAAAGCAGCCGGAAGCACGCCTGGCAACGGACCCAAAGCTTGAGGTGGTCTGACTCTGCTGGAAGCATTTAAAGGGCTGCGGATATTGGTCGTCGGCGATCTGATGGTGGATCGCTATATTTTCGGCGACGTTAATCGAATTTCCCAAGAGGCCCCGGTGATGGTGTTGCACGAAACGAGGGTGGAGCATCGCCCCGGTGGGGCCGCCAACGTGGCATTCAATCTCAAGGCGTTGGGGGCGGAGGTCTCGGTAGTTGGGGTCGCGGGCGATGATGAGGCGGGACACCGATTGGCAGAAGCGTACGAGCAGTACGAGATCCCAGGGTCGGTCATCATCACGGACCCCACCCGTCCCACAACGACGAAGACCCGGTTTCTGGCCGATCGGGCGCACCAGGTGTTACGGTGGGATTCTGAGGTCAACACCTCAATCAGTGGCGAAACGAGTCGACGAGTTGTAGAAGCCGTGGCAGAACACGCACAGTCAGCTGATCTCGTGCTGTATAGCGACTACCAGAAGGGCGTTCTGACGGAGGAGACGGTGGCAGCGTCTGCGGGCGCGGCAAGACGAATAGCCAACGCCAAGCCCGGCACGATGGGACTCTACCGTGGTTTTGATTTGGTGACTTTGAATCGGCCCGAATCGGTGGCTTTGATTGGTCATACGTTCACGAAAGAGGAATCTCCCGAGATTGCAAATGGCATTGCCGACCGATTTGGCTTGCGCGACGCCGTAGTGACGCTGAGCGGCGACGGTATGGCGAACCGTCGCGGATGGGTACCGGCGCGACCAGTGGATGTGTTCGACGCGGCGGGAGCGGGCGACACGACGGTGGCGGCATTGGCGCTTTATTTGACTACATTTGGACAGTTAGACAGCCGCGGTTTGGAGCTGGCAAGCTACGCTTCGGCGGCGGTTGTTCGTAAATCGGGGGTCGCGACGCCCGATGCGAGTGATTTAGCGGAGATTGACCGGGTATTCTCGCTATCCGTTAAATAGGAATCTTCCGCATGCGCATCAAGAACAAGGAAATCGCCCGTCGTCGTCACCGTAAGGAACAGAAAATCAAGGACGCAGCCCGCGAGCTGCGCGCCAAGTTTGGTGAGGACAAACCGGGCGGAGCCGGAAACGCCACCGTTAAGAAGGCGGCTCCGAAGAAAGCTAAGAAGGCTGAGTAAGTCGTATTCAGCGCAAAAGAAGGGTCCCGATGTTCAAACATCGGGACCCTTCTTTTCATTTTGGCGAGACGGCTAGTCCTTTTCGGTACCTTCACCCGATGATAGGTAGGAAACCACCGTTATCTGGCTTCCAATAACAGAACATACGCTGAGGCCAAAAAAGACGGCAAGGCCTCCCCACCACAAGATCGGTACCGGTTGCCGTCGGATTACGCGGACAAGGAGCCAAATAACGCAAAGGCTGACAATCGCGATTCCAATCAGGCCCAGTCTTAAGGCCAGATTCCAGTCGATCACCGGTGTATTGTACGGCACCTTGCGTGATCACATCGCCGGGTAACCGGTTTTCGCCCTACCGGAACGGATAGCCCAACGAAAGCGTCGGTAGACTTGACCTATGTTGGCCGCGTTCATCGTTACGGCATTTCAGGCGCCGATGAGTTTGACGCTCCAGCGCGGACTCGAACAGATTTGGAATGTTCAGGACACCACGCTGATTTCCAGCGACCCCGACACAAATTTTGGGGGATCCACCACATTACTAGGCGGCCCGGGCAGGACGATTTTGATCCGATTTGGCGACATTAGTCGTCTTGTTCCAGCCGGGAAACGAGTCGCATCGGCTTCGTTAGTTTTTGAGCAGCAGGCAGGGTCGCCGCCAAATCTTCAATCGGTGAGCACCGTGCGACTCCCTTGGAACGAGGGCCCCCGCCATACGTTTAGCGCAAGTTTCACCATGCCCGATCCGAAGGCTAAGCCAAAGCCGCCGATGGGTTCCGCGACTTGGCGAGAGCGACAGGGGCAGATCGCGGGGTGGGACCGACCGGGTGGATGGGGACCAAAGGATGCGCGCCCGATTGAATCGGCGAATCTGGAGATTCGAGATGCTTCGGTAAGCATCACCGGGCTCGGAGAGGCGGTGCAAGCCATGGCCACCGATCCGGAATCGAACTATGGGTTTTCATTACGGTTTTCGGCGAACCTGGAGTTTGCGTCCAGCGAATCGGCGAAGAATCGTCCTCGACTAGAGATAATGCTGGCTGATGCAGCACCGGTTGAACGGAAGGTCGATTTAGCGCTCACCGGATTTTCTGCAACCGATTCCGTGGCAAAGGCGACGGTTTTTAACGCAGGTACCGGAGCGGTAACGGGCTATAGCGTGATTTTCCGTACTGAAGAGGGAGAGATTTCGGTGGCCGCGCCCGGCCCGTTGGCTCCGGGAGCGACGGCGGTGATCGAGCACGCGGTGAAGCCGGATCCGGCGCGACCGGTGCGATTACAGCCGGTACTGGCACGGGTTTCAGCGGCCGGTGACGCGGATCCGCGCAACGATGCGTTTACGGGTTACGTCGGAGCGAAGACGATCAATTGCTCGCTGGAGGATGCTCGTCGTTTCAACGAGACGTATTTAGGGGAGAGCCGATTTAGCTTCGCGCCCAGCGGAGCCGACGCGCGAGTCAATTTTCAGCAAGTGGAAGGCGGTCCGGACGGAACTGAGGCGATGATGGCCGTATACCGGCAGCTATTCGGAAACAGCCTGGAGCAGTTCAGTAAAGCTGGCGGCGGGTATCCCGGGTTTGTCGGCCTGAGCGGGTGGGGCGATACACGGTTTGATGGCGTGGTACCGGGCCAGATTCCGCTGCCCCTCGTACCGATTTCTTCCCCGGTCTTTGACGTGAACCCCCTGGTGCCATCCGGGCTTTTAAACATGACGGAAGTTGCCTATCTAAACCGCGATGCAGCAAAGCCATGGCCCACGGTTCCAAAAACGGTGATCCTGCGGGTGCAGGATCAATTGGGACGCTCTTTGGCGGGCACGCAAGTGAGCTTGACGAGTCGAACTGGCGCCGATGCCCCCGCGACTACCGATATTACGGTCCCCGCGACGGGATCAGTGATTTTGCCCAAGTTTCCTGCGACGGCGGACGAGGTGAAGTTGAGTCTGAGTTTGAATGGAGAGACGGAAGCCGCACCGTTTTACGTTTGGCAATTAGTGGACCAGGCGAGCCGCGGCAATCGCGACGTGGCGTTTTTGGAGTTGCGGGCAAACCTACCAGCAGCAAAGATTGATCACGCTACTGACTTGGCCGAGAATAAGGTTGTGACTGATTCGGTCAATACCCCGCCGGCGAAGTTGATCGTGCTCACCCAAAGGGGCGGCAGCTCCGACGGGGTCGCCCTTCCGGCAGGTAAAGGGGCGTGGATTGAAATCGACTTGGGCCGTGACCGGACGATCGCGGAGGTAAGTCTCGATTTTGCGGGGGACCAGATGTGGAAGTCGTTCGACATTGTGGGTTACGGAACCGGGCAGCCAGCATCGGAAGCAGGCGCGTTTGCGCAGGAAATGGACGCGCGGAATCATATGGCGCCGGTGGCCTACCGGGGATCCGCGCCGAGGATTCGGTACCTACGGATCATCAACCGATCGGAAGGCGCGGGCCGATTACGCACCCTTCAGGTTCGCCCAGCAATTCTGTAATTCTCTGGTCAAAACCGTAACGTGAGAGTCCCATTCGGCTTAGAATGGGACTAACAACATGAAGGCTGTGGTGATGGCGGGGGGAGAAGGGTCGCGTCTGCGGCCATTGACCATTCATCGCCCCAAGCCGTTGGTTCCGGTCGGAAATCGACCCTTAATGGAGCTGATTTTGCGCCATCTCTGCGTGCATGGTTTCCGTGAGATTCTCGCAACGGTTCACTATTTGGCTGACGAGATTGAAGCAGAGTTTGGCGACGGGTCGGACCTGGGCGTGCATCTGACCTACGTCCTGGAAGACTCCCCATTGGGGACGGCGGGAAGCATTGGTCACGCCGCTTCTCTGCTCCGCGGCGACGAGCCCTTTCTGATCGTTTCGGGTGATGCCCTGACCGACTGCGATTTCTCCGCGGCGATTCGCTTTCACCGAGAGAAGGGGGCGGCGGCGACGCTGGTGCTCGCTCGAGTTCCGGACCCACAAGAATTTGGAATCGTAGTGAGCTCTCCCGATGGTCGGGTGGAGCGGTTCTTAGAGAAACCGGAATGGAGTTCGGTGTTCACCGACACAGTCAATACGGGCATTTATATCGTGGACCCATCGGTGCTGGATCGAATTGCCCCTGATCTACCATGCGATTGGAGCAAAGACGTATTCCCCGCGATGTTGGCTGAGGGTGAGCCTCTCTATGCATACGTCATGGACGGCTACTGGGCCGATGTTGGCACTCTGGAACAGTACCGACAGGCGCAGAACGACTTCTTGGATGGGCTAATTAAGGTCGGAGACCACGGGGACAACTTCCATCACGCGAGCCACTGCCGCATCGACGAGACGGCTCACATCATCGAGCCGGTCATCATGGGTCGGAACGTAAAAATCAAACGTAATGCGACGGTTGGTCCCTACGCAATTCTGGGAGACAACTGCCTGATCGAGGAGGATGCACAGGTGACGCAATCGGTGCTTTGGGAAAGCGTCTACGTGGGGTCGGGCTCAGTGATTGAGGGAGCCGTAGTCGGAGCGCGTGCTAACGTGAAGAAAGACGCCCGAGTGCACTCGGGCGCCATCATTGGGGATCGGGCGACACTGGATGTGGGCGCGACCGTACGGCCCAATGTAAAAGTTTGGCCCGATAAAGTTGTCGAGCGCGGTGGAGTCGTGACGTCATCGCTCGTTTACGCGGCCCGTTGGCGGGGATCGCTTTTTCGCGATTTGGGACTCGCTGGGGTGAGCAACGTGGAAATGACCCCCGACGTGGCCTGCCGATTAGGAAGCGCGTTTGGAAGTGTGTTCCCGAACGGGGCCCGGATCGTGACCAGTCGGGACGGAACTCGTAGCTCGAGAATGATCAAGCGCGCGGTGATTGCTTCGCTTTTGAGCGTAGGCTGCGATGTGTTGGATTTACGGAGTGCACCGGTACCGGTTGCGCGACACTTCATAAGCACGGGCTCTGCGGCCGCGATGATTAACGTGCGGAAGTTGCCGACAAATCGACGCGTGACGCTCATTGAGATGTTCGGTCCGCATGGGGAGTATCTGCGAAGGGATCTGATGCGCAAGGTGGAATCCACCTACCACCGGGAGGAGTTCAAACGGATTGACTCTGACGACTTGGGGCAAATTAACTTTGCGTCGCGGGCGGCAGAGGAGTACACCGAGGACTATTTCAGGCATATGACTGAACTGGATGTAGTTTCCCGCCTGCGGGTTGTGTGTGATTACGGTTACGGACCGCTGGCGAACACGTTGCCGTCGATGTTGGATCGCATGGGAATTGATAGCATCGCGCTTAACGGCTTTTCCGATACGCGTCGAGCGCCGCGAACCCACGAAGAGATTGAATCTCACACCCGGAATTTACAGCACATTGTCCGCACTTTGGATTACGACCTGGGGGTTCTCTTTTTGCAGGACGGCGAGCGCTTGGTTTTGGTCGACCAAATGGGCGGCGTGCATGCGGGAATCAATCTGTTGGCGCTGTTTACGCAGTTGGTCTTGCCATTGCAGAGCGAGAATGGGGTGGTGTTGCCCGCCACGGCACCGCGAAGTCTCGCGGATTACTTGACGGCACGCGATGTACGCGTGCTGACCGCCCGGAATGACCTGCGTTCTCTGGAAGATGAAGCGAGTGCCGTGGGGATCTCGTTTGGTGGGGATCGGGACGGAGGATTTATGTTTCCGCGGTTCCACCCTGGGTTTGATGCGGCGTTTGCGTTTGGCGAGGTGGCGACCGCGCTGCGTCGCAGCCGGCTTAAGCTTCACGAAGTGGCATCGGAG
Source organism: Fimbriimonadaceae bacterium (assembly GCA_947447315.1). Lineage (GTDB taxonomy): Bacteria > Armatimonadota > Fimbriimonadia > Fimbriimonadales > Fimbriimonadaceae > Fimbriimonas. The sequence continues at coordinate 16,916 of CANFJD010000007.1, read as the reverse complement.
ATTCCGAACTTCCCCACCGCAAGTGGTTTCGTGGCGGTGCCTTGGGATCGTAAAGGGGAGACCATGCGCCGCCTGTCAGAAACCTGGCCAAATGCGCGAGTTTGCGAGTCCATTGACGGTCTCCGATTACGGACGACGGATGCGGAGGTGTATATCGTCCCCGACTCATTGGAGCCGCAGATTCACTTATTCAGCGAAGCGGACTCAGTAGCTGCATGCGAAGCGGCGATTGACGAGGTGACGGAGTTTGTCCGTCACCTCGTTCAATGAAGGCTACTTTCCGCCGGTCATAACGATGCCCTTGACGAAGTATCGCTGACCGAGGAAGAAGAGGATAACGATGGGGATCATGACCAGCACCGATCCTGCCATAACCAGGTGCCACTTGGAGGCCTGGAGGGCGTTGTAAGTGGAAAGACCGAGCTCGTTAGTTTGGAGTTCTGGATCGTTCAGGTAAAGCAGCGGACCGTTAAAGTCCTTCCACGTGCCGAAGAAAGTAAACATTCCCACGACGGCAAATACCGGACCGGACAGCGGCGCGATGATACGACTAAAAATTGTCCAGTACGAGGCACCATCCAAAAAGGCGGCTTCGTCGAGTTCACGCGGGATACCGAGATAGAACTGGCGGAGGAGGAAGATATTGAATGCGCCACCGCCGAAGAACGCAGGAATCACCAGCGGGCGGAACGAATTAACCCACCCCAGCTTGGCGAACAGGACGTAGGTCGGAATCATGGTCACGATGCCGGGCAACATCATGGTGGCCAGCAGCAGCATGAATAGACGATCGCGACCGGCGAACTTCAATCGGGCAAAAGCGTAGGCCACCAGGCTGGAACTAAAAAGAACGCCGACGGTTGTGGTGAAACTAACGAAAATCGTATTGCGCAAAAACAGCGCGAACGACACGTTCGGATTTTCGATCACGTACTTGAAGTTCTCGATCGTGGGGTTTTGCGGCCAGGACCAGATTTCCGTGGCCCCTAGCTCCTTCTCCGTTTTGAACGCGATCGCTAACATCACGTAAAAGGGCACCAGGAAGACGATGGACCCAAGGAGGAGCGTGGACAGGGCAAAAGTGCGGCTGACCGCAGCCCCAGTCTGGGCACGTTGGGCCGACCTTTTGGCGGCGGCGACGGTGAGGTCTTGACGAGCACCGGACGTAACTTCTCGGGACATTATTTTTCTCCTCCTTCGTAGTGAACGAATCGGTTACTTTGCAATTGAATAACGGTAAAGACGAGGATGACGGCAAACAACACCCAGGCGAGCGATGCTGCATAACCCATACGCAACAACCGGAACGCGTTGTTATAGGTGTGCAGAACCAGGAACATGGTCGCATTGTTCGGGCCGCCTTGGGTCATCTGGTACGCCTGACTAAAGACTTGGAACGTGCCGATGAACCCCGTAATCATCGTAAAGAAGAGCGAGGGACTGATGAGCGGAATCGTTACGTTGCGGAATCGCCGTAACGGTCCGGCCCCGTCAAGAGTGGCGGCTTCGTAGTAGTACTGCGGTACGCCTTGCAGAGCCGCTAGCAGAATGACCATTCCGCCACCCGCGCCGAAAACGCTCATGAAAATGAAGCTACCGAGAGCGGTTTTCTCGTTCTGCAGCCAGTTCACCTGACCATTGCTTCCGATCAGCGACCCAAAGATATCGCGGGCGAAGGGTAAGCCCCCTTTGCCGTTCGAGCCGAACAAGACGGCATTGAGAAGGCCGCCTTCAGGCTGGAAGAGTTTGAGCCAGATAAGGGATCCGGCGATGGGGGAGGCCATCGCAGGAATGTAGTAGCACGTACGCCAAAGGGCGATTCCCCTCACCTTTACGTTGAGCAGCAACGCAAGCGCCAACGAGATGGAAATTCCGATTGGCACCGACACCAGGGTGTAGATCATCGTGACCTTGAGGGAGGTCCAGAAAGTGGGATCCACCGTGGTCATCTCCTCGTAGTTACCGAGCCCACGGAAGCGGGCGGGGCGGATGATGTCCCAGTCGGACACGCTCATCAGCAGCGAGAAGATCATGGGACCGGCGGTGAAAACGACCAGCCCTACCAGCCACGGCAGGATAAACATATAGCCGGCGCGATTTTCTTGCCGCTGGCGGAAGGTGCGCTTAATCCCCCGTTCGGGCCAGTAGACCCAAGTAAGGATGGCAGCACCAAGGACTAATCCGAAGGCGATGCCAAATCCCCAGTTGAACTCCGGAAGTGACTGCTCGCGGCGGAGGGTATCGAGTCGATCCTGGGCGATCTTGTTCGATTTCGGCAGAACATCGGCCGCTTGAGCGTCGCCCGTGTAGATGGTGCCAACAGGCTGGCGGGCGATCGTGTTGATTTCGTTCCACAGGAGGCCGGTGGGAGCAAATTTTACGAACGGCTCACTGGTGTCGGTGATGATTCGGTTTTGAGGAACCTGCTGGTCGGCCGGGGTGTTAGGGCCGGGAATCCATGGTTCTTGGAGGGCAATTTGTCGAATGGCGGGTTGAGCAATGCCGGCCTTGGCCATGGCGAGCATGCCGGGAGGGCCAGCCATCCATTGCGTAAGCAACCAGGCTTCGCGAGGATGTTCGGTCTTAGCCATGATGGAATAACCGGAGCCACCCGTCGGGTAGCAACGGGTTCCGCCCGCCCAAGCTGGAGCCATCGCGATGTCCCATTCAAAACCGCCCTTATCGGGGGCCGCGATTTCTTGCCTCAGCTGAGGGGTGTCCCAGATACCGGTGTGGTACATGGCTACCTTCTGCTGGGTGAACATTTGTCGGGCACTCGTGCCCGCTTGATCGAAGCTGCTCGGAGCGAGTTTGGCCTTAAGGGTTAGATCAGCGGAGAACTGGAAGGCCTTGATGATCCGAGGATCGTCAAAATAGCACTTAGTCGGGTTAGCCGGATCATCGGTGTAGTAGGCGCCGGTGGAGTAGACGACCCAGTCGGTAAGCAGATCTTGCCACCCCGGCACGTAGCCCCATCCCACCACTTTGCCATCGGCGTTCTTCTTCTGCAGGTTTTGCAGAAGGGTGAGAAAATCGTGATTTCCTTTCTCCGGATGCGGAACAAAGTCCCAAGTCCAGTCTTCCGGCGGCTTCTCCAAGCCGACTTTCCGAAGCATCGACTTGTTGTAATAGATGATCGACATCGGCGCAATGTCGCGCGGAAGTACGTAGACCTGACCGTCTAGAGAGTGCGCCTTGACAATGCTAGGGTAGTAGTTCTTGATGTCAAACCGCGGAGACACCTTATCGGGGGCGGAATCGAAATATTGGTTGAGACCGAGCACCGCACCTCGTTTGCTGAACCGCTGAAAATTGGCGGGGTCCATCATCGCCACATCGGGGGCGACGCCGGCAGCAAATTGGGTTAGAAGCTTTTCAAAGTACGTAGCGTAATCGTTGCGCTCGAACTTAACTTTGATGCCAGGATTCGCTTTTTCAAATCGGGCGAGCTCATCCTTCAGGACTTTGGAGGCTTCGTCTCCGTCCCAACTGGTGAAGCGGAGCGTGACGTCGGCCGCCGAGAGGGCAACTAACGAAAGCAAAAGGAGCGAGGAGAGGATCCGTCTCAGCATCGAGGGACTCTCATTCTACTGAGATTTTCGATGATATACCGATACATTCGACGCCACTTTGCCCAGAAAGTGGAAATATTCCCCGGTTCCGCCAGGGAATATGCGACTTAACGCTTCTTTGAAGTGGGGCTGTCGTTGAGCAAATCACGGAGATCAATCATGAACTGTCCGCCCGAACTCACCTGAGGTAACTTTCCATCCCACTTATCGATCCACTCGCGGGCAATCACAAGACTGCCTCCATTCACCTGAAGCGCAGCGGCGTTAAGTTTCGCGGCTTGCGACACGCCTTCCGCCTTCGCGATGGCAGTTTGCTTCTGGAGTTCAGCCTGCTGAAGAACGTATTTCTGTTGCTCAGCTTCCTGCTGCGCAACTTGTTTCGCCTCAATAGCCTTATTAAATTCCGGGCTGAAATCGAAGTTCGTAATGCTTAAACCGCTCGGTTCTACGATCAGGTTGTACTGTTTGAGCCGTTTGGTGATTTCTGCCTCTACTTCTTGCTTCACCTGGGCGCGTTGCTTGATAAGCTCTTCGGCCGTGTACCTGGCGGTGACCACCTTGATGGATTCCTGAACCGCCGGATCAATGATACGGACGGTGTACTGATCACCCACTTTCTTGTAAAGTTCTCCGACTTCACCGGGATCAACTCGAAAGTTGAGGGCGACGCTGGTGGTGACGGTTTGCAAATCCCGGGACGCTGCCGTAGCCTTACTATCTTCCTTCTGCGTTCGAACTTCCATCAGCACCGCGGAGTTGACGCCGGGAACCACAAAGTTGATGCCTTCCGAAAGCACTCCCTGAACCGCTCCGAACCGGAGCAGGACGGCACGATAGCCAGCTGGAACTTGAATCACCGTGGCCATCAGCGAACCGCCGAGGATCATGAGGACGCCAAAAATTCGTAATCCCCACGCCGCGCCAGCGGTTTTAGTGCCCGGGGGGAGAGACCCTTGGGAAGCCACCAAGACAAAGGAAACAATCACGAAGATGAAACCTAGAATTACAATGCCCATTGCGTTCACTATGCATTACGGACGTGGGATACGGGGGTTGCAAGCCCAGCTCCAATTTCTTTGAGTCGGGTCAAGAAAGCGGCTTCCCGGAGATCCCATTGTGCCCGGGCATCCTCGATAGAGACCGACCGGAGCCGAATTACTTGACCGGGGATGCTCTGCGCGACCGTCGACATTGATGTACGAGCGACCGTGAGGATTTGTGGGTAACCACCGGTCACCGGACCATCGGGGCCGATGATGATCAGTTCACCGAGGGGAGTAACTTGACCACTACCCACAACCTGTGGCTTGCTCGGGAGTTTGTGATCGTGAGTGAGTCGGTCTTCCGCTACGGCGCGGACGCCGACGCGATTCATGAGAGAAGACAATCTCACGGTTTCGGGCCATCCGGCCGGAAATCGATGAGCATCCGGTCCAGTGATCACATCCCAGGTCGCCTGCGAACCCGGATCGTAGTCGATACGCCCCTCGCGTCCGATGAGGCCCCACTGGCAGTAGACTCGGCATCCGGCGGTAGGCACCGCAATGGTAACGGATTCTCCGGCGATGACGCGCCGGACGGAATTTGTGACACCGATTGATGACCCAATTGTCACCCGAGCGCTGGCGCCCACCGTGGCGACGAATCCGTCGGTTTCGGCGGTGAATGTGGCACTGGAAATCGCCAACTCCCAAAGATTGGTGTTAAGCGGGCGACCGACCAAGGCGTTGGCGAGGCGGGCAGCATCAAAATCGAACGGGCCACCCGGTGGCACTCCGAATCTACGCCGCGCCACGGCAACCCCGCCAACGCGTTGAACGCTGCCAAACGAGGTTACTAGCTCTATTGGGAACACCTCTGCACGATAAATCCAGCCGATTCCAGCGCTTCACGGACCACAAGGGCCCGTTCAACGCAACCGGGATGGTCTCCGTGGAGGCAAATCGAATCGACCTTCCCGGCGAGGTCAACCACTTGCGCGCGAATCTGACCGAGATCGGTGAGAACTGCCCCGGGAACCGAACGAGGCACAAGTGATCCGTCAGCCATGTAAGCGCGATCCGCGAAGCCCTCACGCCAAAGCGGGCCGGGCGTAGACTCCTGATGGCTTCGCGGCAGCCCTAGCATTGGCACCGGGAATTTGATCCTGATCTCGCGAAGCAAATCGAGCCGTTTACCGGATGCCGTGTCGTTGTAAAACGCCCCGTGCGGCTTGAGGTAGTGAGGTTCTAGCCGAGGGATGACCCGAAAACAGCGATCCATCATGGCGAGGATTGCAGGGGCAGACGGATCCGACTGGCGACCAAAATGTTCGGAGTCTTCATAGCCAAAGTGGGCGCCGACGGCAAGATGGGCATCGCGGGCTAACGCGGCAGTTTCTAGACAACCGGATTCCGAACCGGCGTATCCCCCAATGCAAATATTGACGCTCGTGGCGATCTGCATCAGATCTCGATCCCACGGCATCCCTTCGCCGATGTCTACATTGAGGTCGATTGTCTTCATTGGAATTCCTCGAACTCAGCGGGGGAGATAGCGCGAAACCGGACCCGATCTCCGGGTTTGAAGAGAAAGAAATCCGACCGCGGGTCGCAAATTTTGAGCGGGGTCCGACCCAAAAGCCACCAACCTCCCGGAGATTCAGCGGGATAGATCCCGCAGGTGTCCTCGGCAATGGCTACCGCCCCGGCAGGTACTCGCGTCCGTGGAGTGGAGCGACGAGGTAGCCCCCGTAAACCATCCGGCAGCCCCGTCATGTAGGGAAACCCTGGCATGAAGCCGATGAATTGAACTGTGTATTCCCCCGTCTGGTGCAGGCTAACGACCGATTGACAAATGCGATCTTCAAGTTCTGGAAGGTCTTCACCATCGTAGAGCACGGGAATCTCGATGCTCGCGCTATCCGAAAGGCCTTCGGCACGACGCGAAAGGCTTTTAAGAATTTGTAGCGACGACACGGCAGGAGCGGCGGGATCCAGATAGACGCCAAGATCACTGCGAGCCGGAACCAGTTCGGTTACCGCTGGCAAGGCGACCGTGTACCGCCACGGATCCATCAGGTTCCGGACGAGAACGGCGAACTCGCCCAAAGGCTCCACGATCACATCGCGCAGTTCGGCGCCGGTATCGATCGGGGGGCGATTCATTGCTTATACTTTGGCCCATGTCAACCTTTGATTCCTGGTTAGATCCGGTCCAGATTCCTATCCAACTAGATGAAGGGGCATCTTTACCCGTCTACCAAACCGATGGCGCCGCGGGAATGGATCTCACGTCCACCGAATCGGTACAGTTGCAGCCGCTGGAGCGAAAATTGGTGGGAACCGGCATTCGCCTAGCGATTCCACTCGGATTTGAAGGGCAAATACGACCGCGAAGTGGGTTGGCGGTCCGGCACGGCATCTCGATGGTGAACACACCGGGCACCATCGACTCGGACTATCGGGGAGAAATCAAAATATTGCTGATCAATTTAGGAGATTCGGTCGTCCAATTTGCTCAAGGCGAACGAATCGGTCAGTTGGTGATTTGCCCGGTAGCGCGGGCTCATTGGCAACCGGTTGCCAGCCTTGATGAGACCGAACGCGGAAGCGGCGGTTTTGGCAGTACAGGCGTTCAATAGACGTCGGATCGCGCTTGAATCAAATTCACCGGTAAAACACTCTACTCATGGCAAGTTCTGAATCAATCCATACCAGCGGCGAATCTCGGCTAGCTCAGATCGCTGAGCAGAACAGCCACGATTTGGCGCGGGCGAATTTGCTACGCATGCGCGGAAATTATGACGCAGCGATTGACCAGTGTCTCTCCGTACTGAAACGTGCCCCGGAAGACCCCGACGCCCATACGCTTATTGGTGACATTTATGCCGAGCAAGGCGATTTGGGTCAAGCGGCGCAGTGGTACGAGTTGGCCCTGGACCTAAATCCTGAATCTGCCCCGGACCGACAGAAGCTGACCTATGTCCAGCAACGGATCAATGATCGCGAAGTCGCAAATGCGGCCCAGCAGATTGCCCTGCCGCCGGCGACTCCCCACCCGTGGCTACCCTGGGCGGTTATGGGGGCGGTAGCCGTGATTATTGGTATCGGTTCGTTTCTGCTGGGAATGCGCCGCGACGTGCCGACGACCATTGGCAAAACCACCATCCCCGTTTCTAACCCGATTGAAGGGACGGGAACCGTGGCTTCCCATGAATTTGGCATTAATATTGCAGGTTCGTTGGCAGAAGAGGATCGGCGACTCATGAACTCAGTGGCGGGGCAAGTTCCGGCTGGCATTGCCCTGCTGTGGGCGTACCAAGACCCCCGAAATCGCGATATCGTCGTCACCTTGCGGGCGCGACCGGACGATGCAGAGCGCGTGATTGCGGGCGAAGTGGGACGCGGCATTTTGCACCAGGTTGCAGGTGCTAGCCAGGTGACCGTACGGACCGAAAAAGGAGCGCAAATCACGCACATTGCCACGATTGACCGGGCTCGATTGGCGATTACCGAACAAGCGGGATGGAGCGACGCTCACCCGGGAGGCGAGGCTTTGGCCGATGCGCTTTTGACCCAAGAATGGCCCCAGCCGACGAACCCAGTCCCTAATCCAACGCCACCTTCCGACAGCACCCCGCCGGCTACGACTGGCAACGGGAATTCGGTCGGCACTACCGGATCGGAAACGACCAGTGGGACAACCGGGACTCCCCAGTCACCTTAGGCACTCGAGTCTGGGCAGCGGTCATAATTGGGGCAACATGCGCGTATCTGTGCAACTCTATACCCTTCGCGATCAGCTCGCCTCCGATCTCCGTGGCACGCTGAAAGCCATCCGCAATCTCGGCATCGAATACGTGGAAATGGCCGGTTTCTACGACCAGACCGCATCCACTTGGGCGGCATACCTGCAGGAAGCAGGCGTGGCGTCGCTTGAAAGCGGATTGAAGGCCAGCGGCGCGCACATTGGGCTTGATCTTCTGGAAGCGGATCTCGATCAGGTGATCCAGGACGTTAAGACCCTTGATTTCAAGTACGTGATCGTGCCTTACATTGGCGCGGATGCCTATGCCGACGGTTGGGCAAGCTTCGGTCAGCGATTGCGACCGATTGGCGAGAAGCTGGCAGCAGCAGGTTTGACTCTGCTCTACCACAACCATGATTTCGAATTTGCGGACGGCGATGGTCTCGGAGAGCTTTACGGATCGGTACCAGATGAGTTCTTGAAGGCAGAAATTGATGCGGCCTGGGTGAGCATTGGCGGACAGGATCCGGTGCAATACGTTACCAACCTGAAGGGTAGGGTTCCGCTGGTTCACGTGAAGGACTACAATCCTGCTAACACGCCGCGATGGACACCGTGCGGCCAGGGCGTGATGCCGATGCCAGAATTGGTTGCTGCGGCCGAAGCCGCGGGCGCCGAATTTGTAGTAATTGAGCTGGATGAGTCGCCCGGCGACCCGATTGCCGCCGTGGCCGCTAGCTACGAGTATCTGAAGAGCCTGGGTCTTTCCTAAGGCCCGCTTATTTCTTGGCAAACCCCGTGCGGCGCAAATCTTCTAGTTGCGAGGCGCGGGGACCCATATCAGGGCCGCCGAGTCGGTCTTGAATCCGCTGAGTCCAAGTGGCGTCGCCCATGTTTTGTTCCCGATAGAACTGCGACAGACGTTCGTCATAGTCACCGATGCCCCTGTCGGCATCGTAAACATCACTGAAGAAGACCGAGTTCATCGGAAGTCGGGGTTTTATATCGGCGGGACGGGACGGGTCTGGATAGCCCAAGCAGAGACCGAACAGGCCGAATGTCCCTCGCGGAAGATTCAGTTCTTCCCTCACTTTCTCGGGGTGACTACGTAATTCGCCGATGTAGCAGATTCCCAATCCGGCGAGCTCGGCCGCACACACCATTCTTTCGGCAGCAAGGGCGGCATCGACCACAGCCATGGTGTAGAACTCGGTGAATTCTAGGCGTTCCGCGCGGTCCGGCGCGAGCGATGCAAGTCGATAGTGATCCGCGAGAAACGCGAAAAATAGCGGGGCGGTTTGAACTTGGCGTTGCTTTGCGCACAGGTCGGCGATTCGGTCTCTCTTTTCTCCACGCTCAATTTGAATGGCCGACCACATTTGCAGGTTGCTACTGGTGGAAGCGCTCTGGGCGGCCGCTTTCAAGGTGGTTTCCAGAGAGGGCAAAACCGGCTGATCAGAGTATCTCCGTACCGAGCGGTGGGCGAGAAGGCTCTCCAGTTGGGGTTCGCATTCAGGAGCTTCAAAGCCGTAGCGGATGCGGAACGCGGGGGAATTCATGAAGGTAGTTTAGTTGGAATTCGGCCAGGCGACGCCTATATTTCAAGACTATCCGGCAGCTAAATCCGTTGAATAGTTGATGGAACAACTTACTCCGACCGAGATTCAGGCGGCACTGGCCGATTTGCCCGGTTGGGCGGTGCTGGACGGCCTCCTCGTGAAGACCTACGAATTCCGATCCTACAAAGATGGTCTGATCTTTGCGGTGACGGTGGGGCACTGGGCCGATTCCCTGAACCATCACCCGGATATGTTAATCGGTTACCAAAAGGTGACCATTAGCTTGTCGACCCACGACATAGGCGGCATTGGCCCCTTGGATGTGGACCTGGCGCGAGAGATCGAGACTCTTATTCCGCGCTAGCCGATGGGTGCCAGACGCAGGGCCATGATTCGCAAACTTTGGTAAAGCCAAGACGAAGGAGGATGGGAAGGCTAGTGGGCAGAGCATCTACTCTCAGCAGTTTCGATCCTCGAGACGCCGCAAATGCTGCTCGCGCGGCGATCAGGTCGCGGTAATGCCCTTGTCCGCGGTATGCGGGTAACGTCCCCGCCCCGTATAAACCGGCAACAGCGCAGTCGGACGAAGAATACAGCCGGGCGACGGCAACGGCCTCGCCGTCGTGGAAGCTTAGGAATGCAACGTGGTCTTCGTTTCCAGACTGAAAATGATCCCGAAGATCTTGAGTCGTGAGCGAATAATCCTTCTGAAAAACCTCGGAGGAGACAGCCTTAAACGCCGCCAACTCAGATTCGGATTTGACAAGTTTAACGCGGTCGGTGGGTGGACTTTCTAATTCTGTTACCGGCAGTACCACCACCGTCTCTGGGTGACCGACTTGGAATCCATGCTGCCGAAGTAATTCCACAAGGCCCGACGGCATCAGATGAGATTCAACCGTCCACTCGAAGGACTGGTTTTGCGCACGAAAAAAGTTGATTTGGGCGACGATTTCTTCTTCGAGGTCGCTACCTGGGTCCGCGATCAATTGGACGAAATTTAGCTGCCCGGAAGAATGAGATCGCCGGACGGCGAAACGACCACAGTGGACCGTAGTGCCAAAGCTTGGTCGCACGAGTTCTTCATGCAACCAAGAATGGATATCACTCTTCGACAAGATAGCTGGCGATGAGGTTGGCGGTATCGACGAGGGCATCGATGTGAGTGCGCTCGTACCCGTGACTGGTATCGATACCGGGGCCAATGAGGGCAACCTGGGCACCTCCGCCGGACCGCCAGTAGGCACCACCGTCGGAGCCGTAATAGGGGTAGATGTCGGTGAGGAGATCAATCCCGACTCGATTTGACAGGTTTCGAAGTTTGTCGGAAAGATTTTTGGAGTACGGTCCTCCCGAATCGGCTACGCAGAGCGAGCAGTGAAACTCATCGCCTTGGAGTCCGTTACCGATGCAAGCCATATCAAGGGTCAGATATTCCGCGAGGTCGGAGGGGAGGCCGTCCATGCCGCCGTGTCCCACTTCTTCAAAATTGCTGATCAATACACTCGTTCGCTGAGAAGGGCTCACGCCCACCTTGGTGAGGGCCTGGATAGCCGCCAAAACACAGGCGATGCAGGCCTTGTCATCCAGGAATCGCGACCGGATGAAGCCGCTTTCACTGACTTCAACGCGAGGGTCGAAGTAAACAAAGTCGCCAACCTCGATTCCCAGCAGCCGGGTTTCTTCGGCGCGGGAAGTGCGCTCGTCCAGGCGGACTTCTAAATTATTGGCATCGCGGGCGGTCGTAACCGCTTCTCGATTAACGTGGGATGCACCGTTGGCGAACACGATGGAGCCACGGATTTGGCGGCCACTGCGGGTGGAAATGTAGACGCCTTCGCTCTCGACGGTGGGCCAAACGAGACCATTCAGAGCCTTCAGCCGCAGTCGGCCATTCGACTTAATCTCGGCCACGACGGCACCCAGCGTATCGATGTGCGCCGAGAGCGCCCGGGGAGCATCTTGGGAGATCCCGTCCATCGTCGCAATGAGGGCACCTTTATGAGTGCGGATGGTAGGCACGCCCATGTTTTCCAGTTCGCCCTGGACGAAACTGACGGCATAATCGGTATCACCGGTCGGGCTGGGGGTGTTGAGTAAATCAACCAAGACCGAACGCAAGTAATCCGTGGAGATCTGAAAGACGGCCACGGGTCGGTTGTACCTGCATTCGGGGGCGATTAGAATAATCCGGCACGATTTCTGCCCTATATTGTCGGAAAGTAAAGACTTATGCGGTGCTAAATCGGTAGAAACAAGATATGAGCGACATTCATGGCCTTCATCACATGACGGCCATCTGCGGGGACGCCCAGCAGAACATTGATTTCTATGCCGGGACGCTAGGCTTAAGACTGATAAAGGTCACGGTTAACTTTGATGACCCGACCGCATATCACTTTTATTACGGAGACGCGGTAGGGACTCCGGGCACGATTCTCACTTTCTTCCCGTATCCCACGTCGCAACAAGGGCGACCGGGAATAGGTCAGGCGGTGGTGACATCACTGAGTGTTCCGATGAGCTCGCTGGATTTTTGGCGCAACCGGCTTTCGGGCATTTCCACGCCGAGCGAATATGACCATTCGATCGATTTCAGTGATCCGGATGGATTGCTGCTGCGCATTGTCGGCGATCCTCACTATAAGAATCCGAATCCCTGGTCAAAGAGTCCGGTGCCGAGGGAATTTCAGATTGGCGGCATTTACAGCGTGACTCTCCAAGAGCAGGAAGTGGAACGAACCGCGGGATTGCTGATGCGGGTGCTGGGATTCGACCACGATGGCGATGCGGAAGTGCCGGAATACGTTTTCAATGCCCCGGGTAACCAGTTGCACCGAAGGATTGATGTTTCCAATATTGGCTTTGGCAGCGGTCGGCCGGGGCGGGGGACCGTTCACCACGTTGCCTTCCGCACGCCGGACGACGAGAGTCAAGAGCGTGTAAAAACCGCTCTGGTGGAAGTAGGTGCAAGCGTGAGTGAGGTCCGTGATCGGGATTATTTCCGCAGCATCTATTTCCGCGAGCCGGGCGGCGTTCTCCTTGAGATAGCCACGCAAGGACCGGGGTTTGCCACGGACGAAGATCCAAACGAATTGGGAACCGCGCTGAAGTTGCCGAAGATTCACGAAGCTCACCGCGAAAAGATTGAAGCGGAACTGCCGAAGCTACGGTTACCGGCTTAAACCTCATGTTCATTTCACTGACCCACCCGGGCCGACCGACTTTGGTAATGCTGCACGGCACGGGCGGTTCCGAGTCCGAAATGTTCATTTGGGGCCGGTCTTTGCTGGCGGACGCGGGAATTGTGGCGCCGCTGGGGAAGGAGCCGGAAAATGGACTAAACCGCTGGTTTCGGCGTCGGGCCGAAGGCGTGTTTGACGAGCCGAACCTGATTGAACGGGCGAATGAACTTTCGGATTGGCTGCTGGTTCACGCGCCGGAGCCTCGGATTGCGGTGGGTTTTAGTAATGGAGCCAATATCGCGGCAGCGCAGTTGCTGCTACGTCCCGAAACCTACGCGGCGGCGGCTTTGCTGGCGCCGATGGTGCCGCTAACGCCAACTTCCCTACCCGATTTGGAGGGTAAGCCCGTCCTCATGGTATGCGGCGAGCAGGACCCAATGGTTTCTCGATTTAATGCGCAGACGCTAGGAACGATGTTCGAGACCGCAGGCGCGGATCTGGCACTGGTCTGGCATCCCGGCGGCCACGGGCTGGGGCCGGCAGACGAAAACCACCTGCGTCACTGGCTGGCCCGGGTTAAGTCGGGGTTGTAGCGTCCGGCATCTACCGAGGCATCCTTGGGAGTGGGTGGAATTGTCTAGTGCTCATGCCGGAATGATGCCGATTCGGTATCATGAAGCTGTCGCCTAAGAGTAGACCGTATGGCAAGTCCCCGAACCGGCCGCGGACGTAAACCGTCCCGCCGAAATGAACCAGTTTTAGCGCCTCAATTCCGAGGCTCCGGTCCCCAGACCGAAATCGTCGTTAACGTCTCTAACCGAGAGACCCGCATTGCGTTGTTGGAAGACAACAAGCTCATGGAATACCGCGTGGAGCGGGATGAGCGCGTGGTTGGATCCATTTTCAAGGGCATCGTACAAAACGTGCTGCCCGGAATGGATGCGGCCTTCGTGGACATTGGCCTTGAGCGCAATGCCTACCTGAGCATCGCCGATTTGCTCCCCGAGGAGAATGATCGCGATAATTCGCCCGCTTCGATGCGTCGCAGTGAGTTGCGTCGCCGAAAGATCGCCGACCTTTTGAAACCCGGCCAGCACCTGATGGTGCAGGTCACCAAGGGTCCGCGTGGTACCAAGGGCGCGCGCGTTTCGACGCGGATTGCCCTGCCGGGTCGCTACGTGGTAGCGATGCCGGAAGGCAACTCCACCGCCGTTAGCCGAAAGATTGAAGACCGCCGCGAGCGCGACCGTCTGAAGCAGATTGGCGAAAGCATTCGGCCGGAAGGATTTGGCCTGATCATGCGCACCGAGTGCGAAGGTCGCACCGATGCCGAACTGAAGCAAGACATTGCCTACCTGGTGGGAATGTGGAACGAGGTGCTGAAGAACGCCAAGCGACTGCGGGCTCCGGCAACCGTTCACAAGGACCAATCCCTGCTATTTAGAACCTTGCGGGATATGTTTGGCGAAGACATCTCGCGGATGGTGATTGACGATCCGGATGAGTACGAAAAGGTTCATCTGGTGGCGGGCATGTTGGCGCCGCACATGAAGGACAAGATTCATTTGTTCGACAAAGACACCCCAATTTTCGACCATTACGGCATCGAGAAGGAGCTGGACAAGGTGCTTCAGCACAAGGTTCCGTTGCGCAGCGGCGGTTCTTTGGTGATTGACGAGATGGAGGCTTTGACTGCCATCGACGTGAACACCGGCAAGCACACGGGTTCGGTTTCGCTCTCAGAGACCATTGTCGCGGCAAATATGGAAGCGGCGGATGAGATTCTGCGCCAGTTACGATTGCGCGACATGGGCGGCATCATTGTTTGCGACTTCATCGACATGGAGGACGAGACTCACCGCAAGCGCGTGCTGGATTACTTTACGCGCGGATTGGAGCGGGACCGGGCTCGGACGCGGGTCGGAAAGGTTTCTTCGCTCGGCTTGATCGAGCTAACGCGAAAGCGAACCGGTGAATCGGTCACTCAGGAGCTCACCGAGGTTTGTCCGATGTGCGCCGGAGTCGGTCGGATTCCCAGTAAGGACACGGTTTCGCTTTGGATCGAGCGCGATATGTGGCGCAAGATGCAGGAGCCAGGCAACGCGTTCCTCATTGAATGTCATCCCAGCGTGGTGGAGGCTTTAATTGGCCTGGACGGCGACAATGTGGAACTGCTGGAGCACGAGATGCGCCGCGGGATCTTCATTCGCGCCAACTTTGACATGGAATACGAGGAATACGAGATCACGACCGGGAATATCGAGGATTTCGATCGGAAGGTGATGGGTTACAAGCGGGCGCAGGTGGTGGAAGCCAACGTGCGTCGTAGCGTGTACGAGAACGTACCGAAGGTAATTGGGTGGACCGACAATGGCTACTACGTGGAGCTTTTGGACGGGAAAGACCACATCGGCGGTCGGGCAAAGATATTGATCCAGGATCTGCGCCGTAGCTATGCGGTTGGCGATGTGATCCACGCCGGTCGAAACTAGGTTCGCCGCGCAATAGGACCCCGATGGCAATGCCGTCGGGGTCTTTTTTGTTCCTTGCCAGCCCCGTTTGTTAAATCCAACTGCTGCAAGCATTTATTGCGCGGAAGCGGTAGACACAGACATATGTCTAGGTGTATAACGAAATTGACATGACTTTTCAGGAAGCCTTGGTTACCCAGATCGACGACGCCTACTCGGATGTATGGAAATACGCCGAGATGATCGAAGACCACCTTGATTACAAGCCTTCCGATGCGACTCGCACGCCGCTGCAGTTGCTTCAAGAGGTGGCGACGATGGTTGATGGTTTCGCTGGCATTATCACGAGCCAGAAGTTCCCCGAGACGTTTGAAGAAAACACGGAACTTTATGCAAGTTTGACCACGATTGCGGCTTGTAAGGAATTTTACTAGAGTAAGGTTGGCGCGGTGAAGGATGCGGTATTGGGTTTTCCGACCGAGAAATTGACAGACACCATCGATACCCCTTGGGGAACGTTTACTTGGGTGCAGTTTATGTCGTATCTGTACTGGAACCCGATGTGGCACGCCGGCCAGTTGGCATATATCGGCCTGATTCACGGCGATAGCCGAATGTAATCCCGAACGGTTGCGCGCCGGTGATGCGTCTCAATTGCACATGAATCCGCTAAAGGAGAAAACCGTTGGCTGCAGTTTGGTAGCCGGCATCGTTATCTGCGCTTGCGGCGGATTCTTGAGCCTATTGTTTGGTATGGGTGGCGTGTTTCACGGCGTGGCATCGCGAGAGCCAGGCACAGACCGAATCGTTGATGCGGGCACCCTCAACTGGGTGCCGACCACGTTCTCGATCATGGGAGTTGGAGTCTTCCTGGCGCTCGGCAGCATCGTTTACGGCCTGTATTACAGCAATCGGGGTTCCTTAAAAGGGCCGCGACAGGTGATTGAGAATGCAAAGGTGCTTTCGCGATACGCGGTCACGAAGGAGAATGTCTACCTAACCGATCCGGTGGATTTTGACTACCACGAAGGACTGGTTTATTGCGTTCAGTTGCAGACCAATCACTACGATAAGTTCGAGTATCGGTGTTCGCCCGAAGTTTTCTGGCAGTGCGGAGAGGGTGTGTACGGTGAGGCGGAAATTCAGGGCAAATGGATAGGCCGATTTACCCCTTATATCGGCCGACCAACCTCCGTTTTGCCGACTTAGGTCCTAATCGCTACGGTGTCTGCCTTATGCTGACATCGTGTCCAATATCACGCGTTACGACCGGCCGAGCAAAGTACGGCAGTATTTCTCCACCCCGCGAGTGGCGCGGTATGTGACCAGTTCGGGAATCGCGGGCGCGATCACCTGGTTAGCGATCGCGAACTCGGGTTTGGGCGCGTTGATTCCCGGCGG
>CANFJD010000006.1 GCA_947447315.1 Fimbriimonadaceae bacterium | reverse complement strand
TGATTCCCAGCGCCAGTCGCCACTCTAAGAAGAACAGCATTCCCATAACCGCCACCAGCGTCACGATATCGCTGATAAACGTCACCAGCTGCCCTTGAATCAGGCCCTGAATGAGTTCAATATCCGCCGTTACGCGGGCCATGATTTTGCCGGTCTGCGTCTGGTTGTGGTACGCCAAACTCAACCGCTGCAAGTGCTGCCAAGTCCGAAACCGCAGGTCGAAAACGAATCGGTGACCAATCCAGTTGAGAAGGTAGCTCTGCAAGAAACTAAAGACATTCCGCAAAGCTACGATGGCGATGAGGCCCGCCGACAGCCAAACCACCTGCATCGGTGCCGCATCCGCATCCTTCCGCATCGCGGCGATATCCGCCTCCACCTTGATGCGCTCCGTCGGTGGCAGAGTAGCAAGCTTTACTTCCAAATTCCGGATCTGACGAAGATCGGTGACGCCCGATTTTATTGGGCCGTCGATCGCCGCCTGATAAACCCGGGGCGGCAAAATCTGCAGAACCGTGACCAACAAGGTCAAAACCACCGCCACCACTACCCGAAACCGGTAAGGCGATAAAAATTCCAGCGTACGCCGGAAGCTCCGCATGGCGGATTATAGTCGTTCTGCCATTCCGCTTGCCACCGATACAGATGGAATTCCTCACATAATAGTCAGGTGGCGAAGTCGTTTCTCGAAGTGCTGAACGAAAAAGTGGTCATTTGGGATGGGGCCATGGGTACCCAGCTGCAAGCGGCTGGCCTTTCGGTCGCCGATTTCACCTACGACGGGGTCCACTTAGACGGTTGCAACGAGATCCTCAACCTCACCCTCCCCGACATCATCGAAGAAATCCACGGTCGCTATTTTGCCGCCGGTTCCGACATTGTCGAAACCAATACCTTTGGTTCCACCAGCGTCGCCCTCGGTGAATACGACCGTGCCGATCTCGTCGCAACCGTTTCTCTTGCCGCCGCCCAAGCCGCCCGCCGCGCCGCGGACCAGTTTTCCACTCCCGACCGCCCGCGATTCGTCGCCGGCGCCCTCGGCCCCGGCACGAAACTCGTCACCCTCGGCCAAGTCACTTTCGATGAACTCGAACGAACATACACCGAGTCGTTTGCGGCCTTGCTAGAGGGCGGGGTAGATGTCCTCCTCCTGGAGACTCTCCAGGACCTCCTCATGGTGAAGGCTGGTGTCATCGCCGCCATCGCCGCCATGGAACAAAAGGGCCGCCGAGTCCCACTCATCGTTCAGGTCACCATGGAGCAGACCGGAACCATGCTCCTGGGCACCGAAGTGGCCGCCGCTCTCCACTTTCTGGAAGGCTTTCCGGAGGTTACCGCCATTGGCATGAACTGCGCCACCGGTCCGCTCGAAATGGTCAGCCACATCCGGTTCCTCAGCGAGCATTCGACCCGGCCCATCAGTATCCAACCCAACGCTGGTCTCCCCGCCATGGAACGCGGCCAGGCTGTCTACAAACTAACCCCCGATCAACTCGCCGATTGGCACCAAAAATTCATCACCGAATATGGCGTCGCCCTTGTGGGCGGATGCTGCGGCACCACTCCGGCCCACATCCAAGCCGTCGCCGATCAGATCGGTAATCACTCTCACGGAAACGTTGCCCACTGGCAAACTGTCCGACCGAACTTTCCGAACTTCGACTACCACGTCACCACCGAGGCTCAAATGGACGCCTTCGCCCTTCGCGGAAGCTCATCCCTTTACATCTTCCAACCTAACGAACAAGAAAACGCCTTCCTTATCGTTGGGGAAAAAACCAACGCTAACGGGAGCAAAGCATTCCGGGAGAATCTTGCCGCAGAAAATTGGGAAGGACTCCTAGAAATTGGCCGTGAACTAGAAGCAGAAGGCTCCCACGTGCTTGATGTCTGCGCAGCTTATGTCGGTCGCGACGAAGTGCGCGACATGCAGGAGATTCTCCGTCGATTCAATCAGCACATCACCGTTCCTCTGATGATCGACAGCACCGAGCTGAACGTGATGGAAGCTTCCCTTCGCACCGTCGCTGGTCGTCCCATCATCAACAGCATAAATTTCGAAGACGGAGAAACTCGACCCCGCCGGGTGCTGGAACTCTGTCGCAAATACGGCGCCAGCATCGTGGCTCTCACCATCAACGAGCAGGGAATGGCCAAATCTCGCCATGACAAACTCGCCGTCGCCCGACGCCTCATCGCCCTCACCCGGGAATACGGTCTCGCGGATCACGACGTTTTCATCGACGCCCTCACCTTCACCCTCGGCTCGGGTGACGAGGAATTCCGGGGTTCCGCCATCGAAACCATCGAAGCCATCCGGCTGATTCGTCAAGAATTCCCGCGTGTGAATGCCATTCTCGGCCTCTCCAACGTAAGCTTTGGCCTCAAGCCGGCTGCCCGTCAAGTCCTTAACTCGGTCTTCCTGGAAGAGGCCCGTCGCGCGGGTCTCAACGCCGCCATCGTGCACTACAGCAAACTAGTTCCCGAATCCCGCGTCGGGTCGGAAATCTGGAAGATTGGTGAAGATCTCGTGTTCGACCGCCGCCAATTCGCGGCCGCGTAGTCACCGGATCGGTCGCGCCGTCTTGATGAGTTCCAGCGTCGATTGACAAAGATCATCGTTTGGGTTACCAATACGCTTCAGCTCCGCCTGCATCAGCTTCACCTGGGTCCGCTGCGATTCCGGCAACAGCACCGCCCCGGTGCGCCGAATATCACGACTCAGCAAATACAGCGACATCAAGAATGAATTCGCCTCGATGCGCTTTCCAACCGGGTCAAGTTTTGGCGTCACCTGGTCCAGCAACCAAAATGAATACTGAATCTCATACATTTGAACATAATCTGAATTCCATGCCTCCGGGTTTGTCCCCTGTTCTGCCAATTTCCGCGTAAGCATAAACAAAGTGTGGTTTGGATACGGTCCGTCCTCTCGCAAGCTTCGG
Organism: Fimbriimonadaceae bacterium; assembly: GCA_947447315.1. GTDB lineage: Bacteria > Armatimonadota > Fimbriimonadia > Fimbriimonadales > Fimbriimonadaceae > Fimbriimonas. Next base: position 21,920 of record CANFJD010000006.1, on the reverse strand, counting down.
ACAAAGTAGTCCGCTCTCCGCGTCTCCGGTAAATCCCCTGACCTTTGCAAACCCGGGTCGAACATCCAACCCAACCAGTACCATGGCAAGCGCAGGTCTGCCATATCCGTCGCTTTGCTTTCCGCTCGGACCCGCGGCGGAAAACCCAGCTCGTTCAACGAGTGGCCGCGCTCCAACCGGCCAAATTCACCAATCTGCCAGAACGGGCTTTCCACCGGTGGCATCACCCGCTCCCCTGTTCGCAACCAATGCTGATAGATTGCGAGCGCCCGGTATTTCAACCCGGCCAATTTTTGGGCGCCGCCAACACCAAACAGAGTGCCAGAAATCAATGCCCCCAATGTGGCTCGGTTCGGCGTGGCCAAATAGGCATCTTGCAGACCGAACGTGGGTGCCGCTGGGGTATCCGGTATCCAGTCGGCCACGGTTCCCTGCTTTGCACCGTGAAAAACGTCGTTACTCAACCGATTCAACGGAATTCCGATCGGCAGAGAAAACAGATCGATCTGTTTGACCTCTTCGGCTACCGCTTCGGCTTCTGCCGCCGACTCAATGATTGGGCCCGTAAGTTTTGGCGCCCGTCTAGCCAAAATTTGTCCAAACGCGCGATCACGCGCTTCAGCCGTCGCGTACCAAATGGGAGATCCAGCCGGTTGAAATGGCCGCACCAAACCTGCTGGCCGGGGCTGCCGCCGCAAATACGAATAGATCGCCGCGCCTTCGTTGCGATCGATGGGAAAATGCCTCCCTATTCGACGCCGGAGTGTAGCGTCCGAAAAACTTTGTAGTTCAATGCCATCGGGGGAATGACAGTTGGCGCATGCCTGCCCGTTCCCATCGGGGCGTCGAAAAGCATCAAGTCCCGGGGCGTCAAACCCGCCCCGGGACATTGCCAAAATCGCCGCGACTGCGATCAAGGCTTGACGGTGCCAACCGCAAACAGGGTGGCGTTATTAATCGCGTAAACCTTTCCGTCGGGGCCAATCGCCACGGGCGTGTACGCCTCCCCGATTCCCGACGTCAATTTCAGCGTTTGAGTAAAGGTATTCGTCTTGAGATCCCACTTATACAACATTCCGTCTTCACAGTTCGCCAAGATTGCTCGACCAGGAATGTCCACTGCCCCGGAGTTGATACACCACTCACGCACCGCGTTCGGATAGGTGGAAATGAATTCAGAGTCGGGGGTCTGCCCCAATTGCGTCGCGACCTCCTTCATCGTCGTTATTCCGGAGCGAGACTCTGTCTGAGTATCGTACGGATCCAACAACGCAATCTTATTCAGTCCCGCTCCGCCTCCGCTGGCGTAGTTGTTGTACTTGGTGAACAACAGGAACTTGGACGTTCCTTTGTAAGCCGAAACAATCTTCGCTGGCACGATTGAAGGGGTGTTATCCCATCCAAACGCCCCGGGCGTGTAGCTCTTGGTGAGGTCTCCGCTAAAGTGCAAAAGCCAACCGCGATATCCGTTAGATCCGAATGCATTCTCCAGCACCCCGTAGAAAACCGTGCCATCCGGTGCCAGTAGCGGAGCTGCCGTTCCATCGGCATCAATCGTGGCTGGTTGCCCCGACTTCGGATCCACCAGATCCACCGAATACTTCCGCTTCAAATCGCTCGTGCGCAGCGCAAGTAGCTTTCCCCGGCCGTACGGCCCGGTGTAAACCGAAACGTAAACCAAACTTCCATCCACTTTCACCGCCGGAGCGCAGTTCTGCTTCACCTCGCCGATATTGGGATCGCCCGACACTTCCGTTATCGTTCGGTAGATCCCGGTGCCATCCGGATTGATTTTGGCAAAACCGCTCTTGAGGTGGAGCTTTGTATCGCCTTCCACCGTGTAGCCAAAGTAAATCGACCCATCCGGACCCGTAGTCAGCGGGGTCGAAATCTTTACGTAGGTGTTATACGGAGTTCTCGACTGATCGTAGTTCGCCGTACCGAAGAAGCAATACGTCGCGGTTGTCGAGGTAGCCGCATCCGCCGAGCTTCGAACCACCACGCGCCCGCCACGATCCGGCCAAGCCACCGCGCCGTTCGGCAACAACGTCAGGCCAAAACTGGGAAACCACCCGTGAGCCGGAACCACATATTTGGTGGCACCACGCCAAAGCAATCGCCCGTCGGTGCCGCGCCGACCTTCCACCACAAACCCTTCATTCAGGCCCGTTTTAACCCCGAGTACCACGGTGTTGGCCGCGGTAATCGCCGGCTCACCGTAGTGAGCCAACAAACTATTTCCACTGTAAGCCGGGTTCAAATCCACCGGGGTTTGCCAAGCAATTTTGTCTAGTGGCAAGGTGGCTACATTCGATTGGGCGGTGTGCTGGGCATTACCGCCATATCCGTACCAAACCTGAGTTGGTGGCGCCAACATTGTCAAGGCCGCAATGGCAATCAAGGGCATGCGGCAATTATACGACGCCATTAGCGAAATCCAAGATCTCAGCTTAAATTCCACAAAAATCACGGTAACATTTCGTCATGCTCACCTCTGCTATCCTTGCCGTCATCATGGCACCCGACAAAGTCAATGTCAAAGAAGTTAAGGTTGGCACCGGTAAGGCGGCTGTAGAGGGCGACTACGTAACCGTTCACTACACGGGCAAGCTCACCAACGGCAAAAAGTTCGATAGCTCCCGCGATCGCAATCAGCCGTTTTCCTTCCTTCTCGGTTCGGGGCAAGTGATAAAAGGCTGGGATATCGGCGTCGCCGGCATGAAGCCCGGAGGAAAGCGGTTGCTCACCATTCCCGCCTCGCTCGGCTACGGTGCCCAGGGCGCTGGGGCTGACATTCCGCCCAACGCCACCCTCGTTTTTGATGTGGAGCTTTTGAAAGCAGAAAGCGCAACATTCAAGACTCTCAAGGCTGGCGCCGGCCCTGGCGCCAAGTTTGGAGAAGCAATTTCCGTGTTCTACACGGGCAAATTAGCTTCGGGCAAGCAGTTCGATAGCAACGTCGGACAATCGCCGTTCGACGTTACCATTGGTCGCGGCGTCATCCCCGGCTTCAGTCAAGGCTTGGTTGGAATTAAGAAAGGCGAAAAGCGAGAAATCACCATCCCGCCCTCCCTCGGCTACGGCGCCAACGGAGCCGGTAACGTAATCCCACCCAACGCCACCCTCATCTTCACCATCGAGAGAATCTAGCCATTGCGAACGCTTTGACTATTTGGGCTCACCGGGCGTCACGTACGCCCGGATCTTCTCCAAAGTCTTGAGGTTCTGCTGTCGCCGGGCTCGATACTTGCTGCCCGCCGCCCAAGCGTTCCGCTCGTCCGAAAACTTGCCCGGCAGAAACCCGGCGCCTAACTGAAACTCAATATCCCGGACGGCTCCCTTAGACAAAGTCCAGCCAAGTGGCAGCTGCCGCTCGTCCCCCGAGATAAACACGGTCGTCGTTTCCAGCCGAGCCTTCACATAATCATCGATGTTTCCTCCGCTCAGCGACCTTCGTGCCTCGAGACTGGATGTGTCCGCCAAAAGCTGATCTTGGAACACATTCCTTAGCTGCTTGGCCGCCCGCCCATTTCCCGATAGCAGTACATTAGCCAGTGTCCGCGCGTAAGTGGTCACTTCATTGTCGGGAGAGTCTCGCACCACATTTTCCGAATCGTCTGGAATGGTCCCAATATGAATCACGATGAACTTACACTGGTCGGCCCCGGGGACCGTGAGCAATTGCCGGAATATTTCCGTCATCGTAGAAATTCCCGAATTCTCCGCTAACCCGCCATCCACGAGACTGACTCCGCCATTCTCTACTGGCAAGAACCCTGACGACGGAACCACCGGGAAACGTGCCGAAAGCGAAGCTGCATCCATAATGGAAGGCTCATGGTTCGGCAGGTAAGTTCGTAGCGAGGCCAGCGATACGCCAAGCGGAATCGGCAAATCTGTCATGGCAAACCGCTTACCGGTATCTGCCACCGTTGCGTTCGGAACAAAGAAGAACCTTCCATCGGGATCTAACGCCCCTAAAGGCTGTTCTGGCGACGGCGAGAATTTGGAGAGCGGGGCCCGGCCCGAAATCATGGAATCTAAATCACGTTTAGCCTCCCCTCCGGTGTCTGGCACCTGCCCTGATACGTTAGCCTCAATTTCCAGCGAACTTACAAATGATTCCGTGAGCAACTGAGATCGATCGCCGTGAGGAATATTAACCGACGGAATTATCTCATTAATCACTTCACCCGTAAGCATAGTAAGAATCATGGGTGCCAAATGATCTTCACTCATGAGGCGAACAATTTGACCTCGAATTTGGCCATCTTTGACCGAACCCACCTGACGCTGAGAATCCAGACACAGGAACGATGCCGCCCCTACCGACCCTCCCGAAACTGTACTCGCGCAAAACACGTGCCGCGCAAAATTGCCATCGGTTCCCTCATTAGCAATCGCCAAAAATAGGGAGGAAACAGCCGCAGCCGAAATGCCACCGCCATCCGCACACAAAAGAAACACTGGATATGGCTTCCGGGGCGAAGTATTATCCGCAGGTTTCACTCCCCTATTCCGCAGCCATTTTCCAAAGGTTTCTTTCAGCGCCGTCTGTTCAACACTCGATAGAAACTCTCGCCTCTTCTCATCCCCCAACTTCTCCTCCGGGTTCTCCTTGGAGTATCCCAAGTCTTTAGCCCTTGGCACTAACTTAATCTCCCGGTTTTTCTGGCCATCCACAAAAGAAATTCCCGCCAGCAAAATTAAGCCATTCAGAACCCACCGATTCCCCACCCGTGGCAGGGCTAGCCAAGTGAAAAGGCACATCCACATCGCCGTTATAATGTCCAGAACCGCGAGAGAACCTAGGGCCCGGCCAATGAATATATGCCACCGAGCCGTGACGCAAAGAACCACCAATAGAACAAATGCGCCAAGCGCTAAGAGGCTAATTGTCCGCGACCGATACTGATTAAGTGCTACCACCGAGGAAACTGGCTTCACCGCAAATCGATAGATCTGCACTCCCGCGGCGATAATCATCACAAACACCGTCGCCAAAATGACGCAGTCCAAAAGTTGGTTAACTTTCAACCGTGGATCGCTGACCGTCGCGTAGGCCATCGGCAGCTTCGATACTGAGAGCTCGCGAATTTGTAATGAGCAAACCAAGAGAGTAAAGAAGAGCGGCGTAAAGCGAATGAACGTACCCCTCCGTTTTGTGTTCGCCCAATTACAAAGTGATTCCTGCCCCAGTTCCCTACTGAGCGCATAGGTAACACCCAGATGAAGTAAGAAAGAACCGAAGCATGACAGGATCGCAAATGGCTGCTCCACCGTCCGGCGATAAACTTCAGGCATCTGATTTCCAAACCGGCGCACTAACTCCCAAAATCCAATGAACAGAATGATCGGATAGTTAGCTACCAAAACCAGCGTGAGCTCGCTCCACCAGGCATCCGTGGTTCGAGCCGGTGTGGCCTTCGGCTTCGGTGCCCCAAAACTCACCAGCCCAGCGGAAATCCACTTCATGACGTAAAGACTGATCAAGGATCAATACCGATGCAAGTAATATTCGGCGAAGCGCTCACTTGATCGAAATCAGCTTCGAAACCAAAATCAAAGCCTCCGCTCGGCGGGTATTTGACCTCATCCGCGACGTAAAAATTCACAGCAGAACTGTACAGTGGACGGGTAACCAAGTGGCTGCATCGAGTCCGAAACTCCTCGCCCTTAACGATACGGTCAAATTCCGCGCCCGGCATTTCGGCGTCTGGCAATCACTAACCGCCAAGGTCTTTGAGTTCAATCCACCGAATCACTTGGTTGACATCCAAACCAAAGAACCTTCAGCTCACTTCGGCATCTCCCCATTTGGCCGCTAGGATGGATCTCCCAACGCCTTTTCCAGGCTAAATACACGAAGAACTTCCTAATCCGCCATAACCACCATAGCGGAGACAGAATAAACCCAATAATCGCCTGTTGTAGCCCGAGGCACCCACCAAGGAAAGCGCATTCGATCGAGCTGAGGAATCACAAAGAACGAAAAAACCCCAACCGTTTCTGAATGAGGGTATTCGAATGTTTTAACCGCGCAACGCGCTTAGCTGACAAGACCTTGCGGTCTAACCAGTTCCGCCGCTAAGGCGCCTAACTGCTCTTCCGCTATCATAACCTAGGGATTGTAACGGGCGCGGCCACCTCGCCGTCGTCGCATGAAACCTAAATTCCTCGCAAAAGGTACGAAGCCGCTCCAATTTGTCGGCAAACCACGCACAAAAAAGACCCAGTCTTTCGACTGAGTCTGATCTGTAATATTTAACCGGGCAACGCGCTTATCTGACAAGACCCTGCGGTCTAACTACTTCCGCCGCTGAGGAGCTTAACTGCCGTGTTCGGGATGGGAACGGGTGTGACCTCCTCGCCATGGTCACCCGGAAACTTAATGTGCACATAGAGAGCACTTAGAAAGTTGCACATGTTTGTGTTAGTTGCGTAAATCGAATCCTCGAGAGAGCTTGAATTTAAGCCCTCGACCACTTAGTATCGCTCACCTTAGACCATTACTGGCCTCACAGCCGCGACCTATCAAACCGGTAGTCTTCCGGGGGTCTTACTCTTTCGATGGGAAATCTAATCTTGAGGTGGGCTTGGCGCTTAGATGCTTTCAGCGCTTATCCCTGCCCGACGTGGCTACCCAGCGTATGCCCTTGGCAGGACAACTGGTACACCAGAGGTCGGTTCACTCCGGTCCTCTCGTACTAAGAGCGACTCCTCTCAAATTTCCTTCGTGCGCAGTGGATAGGGACCGAACTGGCTCACGCCGTTCTGAACCCAGCTCGCGTGCCGCTTTAATCCGTGAACTCCGGAACCCTTGGGACCGTGTACAGCCCCAGGATGCGACGAGCCGACATCGAGGTGCCAAACCATGCCGTCGCTGTGAGCGCTCGGGCAAGATCAGCCTGTTATCCCCGGGGTAGCTTATATCCGATGAACCCTGACGTGCCCACGCACAATCAGAGGGTCACTTAGCTCGACTTTCGTCCCTGCTCGACTTGTCTGTCTCGCAGTCAATCGCACTGTATACCTATACGCTCAACGGCTGATTTCCAACCAGCCTGAGTGCAACTTTAGGCGCCTCCGTTACTTTTTCGGAGGCGACCGCCCCAGTCAAACTACCCGCCAGTCATTGTCTCCTATCCCGATTAGGGACTGGGTTAGTGAACCAGATGCAGAAGGGTGGTGTTCCATTGGCGCCGAAGCTCCCACCTACGCTCTACATCTACATCCAATTCACAATGACAGGGTGTAGTAAAGCTCCACGGGGTCTTTCCGTCCTACTGCGCATAATCCGCATCTTCACGGATACTACAGTTTCACCGAGCTTCTCGTTGAGACAGTTCCCAAGTCGTTACGCCTTTCATGCGGGTCGGTATTTAGCCGACAAGGAATTTCGCTACCTTAGGACCGTTAGAGTTACGGCCGCCATTCACCAGGGCTTCAATTCAATGCTTCGCTTGCGCTGACATCTCCTATTAACCTACTGGCATTGGGCAGGCGTCAGCCCCTATACATCGACTTTCGTCTTAGCAGAGACCTGTGTTTTTGGTAAACAGTCGCCTGGGATGCTTCGCTGCGGCCCCTTGCGGGGCGCCCCTTATTCCGAAGTTACGGGGCTCGTTTGCCTAGTTCCTTAACGAGAGTTCTCTCGAACGCCTTAGTCTCCTCGACTCACCTACCTGTGTCGGTTTGCAGTACGGTCGGCATATAGATTAACGCTACGGGACTTTTCTCGGCCCCAGTCAAACCCAGTTCGCTTCGCCCGAAGGCTCCACTTCCCCGGCCCGGCTCATTTGAAAAGAACTCTTACAAGTTCTTGAGTTTCGGCCTAGCCCGCAACTACCAACAGTGCGGGATGGGTCTTTCTGAAACGTCCTCCCCTGGCTCTATATGCCGGGTCTAGAATATCTACTAGATGTCCATCGGCTACGCCTTCTGGCCTCACCTTAGGGACCGCCTAACCTCCGTCTGACGAACATAGCCGGAGAAACCTTAGGTTTTCGGCGTACAGGATTCTCACCTGTATAATCGCTACTCATGCCTGCATTCTCACTCGTGTCCGCTCCACCTGTGCTTCCGCTCAAGCTTCACTGCTGAACACGACGCTCCCCTACCGCTCATTGCTGAGCCCGAAGCTTCGGGAAATGACTTTAGCCCCCTTACATTATCCGCGCAAGATCACATTCGGCCAGTAAGCTATTACGCACTTTTTAAAGGATGGCTGCTTCCAAGCCAACCTCCTGGCTGTTTACGCGATCTCACATCGTTTCACACTTAGTCATTGTTTAGGGCCCTTAGCTGTCGATCTGGATTGTTTTCCTTTTGACAATGGATCTTATCACTCACTGTCTTACTGCCTTGCTTAATTCTATGGTATTCGGAGTTTGGTTAGGTTCGGTAAGCGGGTAAGCCCCCTAGCCTATTCAGTGCTCTACCCCCATAGAACATACAAAACGCTGCACCCAAATGCATTTCGGGGAGAACCAGCTATCTCTGCGTTCGATTGGCATTTCACCGGACTAACCACAGTTCATCCCGAGACTTTTCAACGTCTATGAGTTCGGGCCTCCATGATGTGTTACCATCACTTCACCCTGACCATGGCTAGATCACGCAGTTTCGGGTCTGCTCCTGCTGACTTGACGCCCTATTCGGACTCGGTTTCCCTCCGCCTTCGTGGCTGAACCACTTAAGCTTGCCAACAGAAACAACTCGCAGGCTCATTCTGCAAAAGGTACGCCATCACACCTTAAATGGTGCTCTGACTGTTTGTAGGTTGTACGATTTCAGGTTCTATTTCACTCCCCTCACCGGGGTTCTTTTCACCTTTCCCTCACGGTACTGGATGCACTATCGGTGACAAGACATATTTAGCCTTACGCAGTGGTCTGCGCAGGTTCACACGGGGTTCCTCGTGCTCCGTGCTACTCAGGTACCCCCTAAAATTGAGTTGGATTTTATTTGTACGGGGCTATCACCCTCTATGGCCGAGCTTTCCAACTCTGTTCCGTTAATCCTAACAATTCTTTTTCCATCAACCTCGAATCCAAACTACCTTTCTAATCGTCTTCACGACTAGAAGATAATCTCGATTCGAGGGGGATGATGGTGGAGGCCCTACAACCCCGATTGGCAAGCCAATCGGTTTGGGCTCCTCCGCGTTCGCTCGCCGCTACTTACGGAATCTCTTCGATTTCTTTTCCTCAGCTTACTTAGATGTTTCAGTTCAGCTGGTTCCCTCTCCACACCCTATATATTCAGGCATGAGTGACAGATCTTCAATCTGCCGGGTTTCCCCATTCGGACATCCACGGGTCAACAGTTCTGTGCACCTCACCGTGGCGTATCGCCGCTTGCGCGTCCTTCTTCGGTATCTTGTCCCTAGGCATTCGTCGTACACCTTCATTAGCTTAAAAAAATTCTCGCTCTTTCTCGAGTGCTCGATTTACGCTTCTAACACAACCGCTATGCAACTTTCAAAGTTCTCTTCTTCGTGGCTGCTTCGTCTTTCGTCTCAGCAACGTAAATATAATACCGGACCGTTAAGCCCATGTCAAGGCCAACTCCGAGGTTTTCGATAAAAACCCCGAAAAAGCCCAGATTCAGGCTCCGGAAGGCCCTAGATACCGATTACTGTGGTTACTGAGTCCCTAAGTGCACCTGTTTTGCCACTCTCTTGCCATCAGGGCTGCACAACCCAGTACCCACGACCATCCAGTGATAAAAAGGGCTGGCAGTTTGCCTGGCCAGGCAGGCCCACCCGCCGCACGAAGCCACCCAAAGTCTAAAGGGGCGGTTCGGCGGCAGGCAACCATCAAAAGGTGGCTACCTTCCCATTCCCACGCACAAACGCGCGAGATTTTGTAAGACCATCAATCGTGTCGATCAACACCATACTATAAGACGTCATCCGCCTTTCCCCGGCTCATTCTCGCCAGATCCAAGGCTTAAAGGCATTATAAGACCAAAAGCTGAATTTGGGAAGACTTTTTTTCACTGACGGAGAATTTTCTGTTCGAGGCGCGAAAGCCTCCGTTGCTACATCAGTCGGTACGTCGAAATCCATGCCCCTTCCGGTCTTATCTCCAAGCTCCACCTGAGAGCAATGAGACGAACTAATGGAAGACGACAAATCTCCGGACGGAATCAGTGACGATCCGACGAGCAATCGGGCTACAACCAGAAGCCGTGGGCGCGACGGATTTTTGATAACCACTCGGCTAGTGTCAACTGATAGAAAGTTCGACGCGGCGTCCGGCCATGCGGGTCTTCTGCAGATCCCATCGGTCGAGGACTCCCTCGCCGGGACTGGGGAGGAAACGATTGCCACGTCTCCTACCTTCATGCTTCACCACGACGACCTCATATACGAAATTTTAGGAATCGCCCGCGACGATCACGGAAATCCAATCAACTTTCGCGATCATCACCAAGACAGCAATGACCAACCGAACGAGATCCTAGCCGATCTGCAAGTCGACGATGAATCGGTCCGACCTTTCTAGTCCAAGCTGCGAATCCCAATTCGGCCCAGTCACGTGCCCCAAAGTCGTTCGAAAGCGCGGACTGACCATCCGTCAGCCATTTAGAAGGTGTCAGCGGTGGCGAATAACCCAAGAGTCACCGGTGTCCTGGTTTACCAGCCACGCAAATTTTTCGTTAATGCTTGCCGCCGCCACCATCCAGGGGTCGGTAAAGCTAATCCGTTTTCCATCCCAATGGTAGGCCCGCTGTTTCCCATTATCCGACGCAGATCCCAACCCATACAAATCACCGTTCCAGAAGATCGCAGAGTTGAAAAGCTGCAATTTCTTCCCGCGTCCGCTAAAGTGCCGCCAGTCCCGTCGGTTGTTATCCGGCGGGCTCGTCAGCTTGGTCGCGGCCAAGGTCTCCATGTTGACCCGCAAGTACACGAGCTTCTCCGTGGTCTCCAAACGTAACACTGGCCCCGCTCCCAATACAAAATCATTGGCTCCAAATTCCAGGGGCATCCGAATCAGGACGGATTGATTCGCATCCGCTCCCCGGCGCTGAAAATCAAGTCGCGAAAGTACTAACCCGTCGCGCGGCTGACGCTCCATCAATGAGGGCACACCGCTTACCAAGAAAACACTCCGGTCATCCACCATCGCCCTCACGTCCAAATTGCAATAAACCCCAGATTTGGGAAGTTTGAGGTAACGCACCTGGCTCTGGTTAAAACTCACGGGAGGTTCCTCCGCGCCGCCAATCATCGCCGAGAAGCGATCGTCACGGGTAATCAGCCGCCCGGTCGGCACCGAGATCGCGCTGAACGTACCGTTTCTTACCCCAACGGCCGAACCATCCTCCGCCACAAAACCATGTGCCCCACTCACCACGTCCGCCAGCATTTGCGCCGCTACCATACTCGTGGTCGGCTTCGACGGATCATTTTTCAGCACGACTTGAGCCGAGGAGCCCCCAAATTGTGTCAGGACGCTATCGGGCAGCTGAGCCGAACTTGAGACGACGAAGCCCAGTAGCACTGCGATCATCCTTAGTCTCCGGAAGTCAATTCTATTCTCCGACACATCCCATTAGTGCATCGCCCGATCGCCCAGCATCAGCTGAATCTGATTGATCTGCCCGAGGTGATAGATCAGGTTCCAACTGTGCTTCCCGATCACTTCCGCCACGGTCAAATTCATCCCGCCCCCCAACGGGAGCCACACTTCCTCATCCAATCGGGCATCGGGCAAATCCATCACCACCGCGCATAGCGCCGCATTCCCCGCCTGCGCCGCGTCGACGCACTTCTCCAAAGTGTCATAAGACTGTCGGAGCCGCATCAACTCCCGCCGACCGTGATCATCCAACTCCGGCATCGATCCATCCCGGATCACCGGCAGAAAGAACGCTCCCGAGACCGCAATCTCCTGCATCTGGCTTAGCACCGATCGCGCCAGTCCGCCCGCAGACCAATCCAGTTTGTCCTCAGGCACCGCCCGCGCCGCCCGCACCACGTCGTCCAGCGAGGTCTGAATCTGCCGCACCAAATACTCCTGAATTCTCACCTCTTTAGAGTATCAGGAACCCTTACGACCGGTGCCAAGAACACGACCACAGCCACCGTCTTCACCAAATTGCCAGAATTCCGTCAATAGTTGCACTTTCGCAATGTACCGCCAAAAAGTGACACAGAAACCCGTTTTCGTCAAGTAGAGTAATGCCCTAATGAACCGGATTCGGTTCAAACCGCGCACGCTGTCTGTTGCTTTCGTTTAAGCGTTGTTGAGCGGTTCACGCCCCCGCCTGGGTGGTGACATCATTCACAAACAAATGGCTTGGAGTGCGGCATCTCCACTTCAACATTCCCGACCGACGGCCAGACATCCCCGGTAATTGGCAGGACGTCCCGCAGTTCATCAAGGCAACTCAGCGGTTCACCTTGCCGATTCCGATGCGCTCACTATTCCCAGCGATTTCAGCTCTGCTCGACTCGCCTATCAACAACACCCGCGGCGATAACGTTCGCTGAAAAGCGCCACCTTGAGACGGGGCTTTCAGCGACGAATTGCTACATCAAATGCCGTTAGTTGACCGAAATATCGTTTTTGACGGTGTAGCCTTCGCCCAGTGATTGCTTCGCCAGCACTCCAGCCCGATCCTTATCGGATTGTGCCGCCATTCCGGTCAACGTCACGACCTTCTTGTCCACCGACACCGCAAACTTGTCGATCTTCAAATCTTTGGTATTGGCGATCGCCGTTTTTACCATGACGCTGGTCCGGGTCTCGTCGGTCTGCTCGCCGATCTTGTCTCCCACCCCGCTTACTGCGGCTCCGACGTTTGTTGCACCGCGCTTCACCGCCGCGCCGCTTGCCGTTGCGTCATCTTTCATCGCATCTCCGGTCTTTCCGGCGGCGTTCTTCACGTCGCTACCGGCCGATCCCAGTTTGTCCTTCGCCGTTTCCGTGCAGCCAATCAGGGCAAACGCCAAACCCGCCGCCAGCAAACCCATCGAGAATTTCGTTGTAATCATAAGAACCTAACGCCCATTAGACTGCCAATTCCCAAAAAACGACTAGTGCGGCGTTTCGCCCGCGAGCAAGGTTAGACCCATCCGACCCCGGCGGCTTGGATCCACGATCCTCACCTAGCCTGTGCCCCTCTGGCCGATCGATCTGCCTACTGCCGCTCGACGGTTTCCTTAATGTGGTCAAACACCTGCCAATGCACCTGGTGAACAATCTCGTCGGTCCACAATCGCCAATACTCATTCGCCCCCAGCCGATGCCCATACACCGAAGTAGCCACCACTCGGGTACCGCCTCGCTCCGGAATCAACTGCCAATCTCCCGTGAAGCTTCGGTACACACTCTCATCGTGGTGAGCCTGCACCGCTCCGAACGGGTTCAGTTCCCGCAGCGCGGCCGGGGTTTTCAGCACCTGAAACCTCAGACGACGATTCTCGACGCGACGCGTGATCCGCTCCGGCATCTGGCCCGTAGATAACATGCAATTCCGGTCGTTACCATCCGTGCGTGTTCCTACCGGGTGAGCGACTCCCGCTCGAAACAACCAGAACTTCGGCGGTCCAAAACTTTCACAGTTCAAGACGAGCGGCCAAACCTTTTCGGCCGGGGCATCTATCCAAACTTCGGTCTTAACCGAACGCCTATCCCACCCGTTAGGCTCGCCCGAAAGTGCCGCCAGGACCATCGGAATGGCCAAAACCGCCCAAGTTACACTCATTCGCCGGTTACGGTCCACTCGCCAATGCTGAATCGGCTGACCAATCGCCACCCCGATCATCAACAACACCAACGCTGGCCCGGCCACCATGACCAAGCAGATGATTCCCTCCCACAGAAAGGCCAGGATGATCAGTAGTATCGTCCCGACCGCCACCATCGCTGCCCCAAAAGCCTCGTTGTGACTCACCTTGCGCTCCGTCCCCAATAGGTTCGGAACCACGATTCCTAGGAAAAATGGCACTCCCACTAAGAGCCACCATCCGTAATTCTGCGAAACGTTTAGCGAAAAGTAGATCGGAAGGGCGAACAAAGCGGCCGAAAAGAAACCCGAACTCACCCCTGTCTGGATCAAGCGTCGGTTCATTCGGGCTGCCAAATCAATTGGTTGATGTCAAATGGTACTTACCGTAAGCCTTAACCGATGCTGAGTCCGGCCTTATTCCAATCGCTCAGAAATCGCTCCAAGCCCGAATCCGTGAGCGGATGCTTGAACAACGCCTCAATCACCTTCAACGGCATGGTCGCCACGTGACCACCGGCCTTGATCGCCTCGAGTACGTGCAGCGGGTGCCGAACGCTTGCCACCAACACTTCCGAGCTGTAGCCGTATGTCTCCACCATGTTGACCGTGTCGCGCACTGCCTCCATGCCGTCCAGCGTCAGATCGTCCACGCGACCCACGAAGTTGGAAATATATGTCGCTCCCGCCTTAGCCGCCAAAAGCGCCTGACCAACGGTGAAAACCAAGGTGACGTTGGTGCGAATTCCCTTGTCCGCCAGCGTCTTCACCAGCGAAATGCCCGGCTCAATCAACGGAACCTTTACCACCACCTGCTCGTGCCAGCTCGATACTTCCAGCGCTTCCTTCAGCATCGTGTCGTAGTCGGTCGCCACCACCTCAGCCGAAATATCTCCCCCCGGCACGGCGTCGCAGATCGCCAAAACGGTCTCCTTAAATCCTTTGCCCGATTTCGCAATCAGCGTCGGATTGGTGGTCACTCCATCAATAACGCCCCAACTGGCCGCCTTCTTTACTTCCTCAATATCCCCGGTATCCACAAAAAGCTTCATGCTTCCGAAGTTTACTGACTTCCGAAGGGTAATTCACCAGCGGACTATTCCGCCGCGAACGGATTCAACACCTGAAGATCGTGAAACACCATTCCCGGCTGCAGGTCCTCCGAATAAAGAACCTCGCACTTCTGCCGCCGCGAACTGAGCCGACCCCGATAGGTAGTCTCAAGCAAACTCCCGCGCCATGAACTTCCCGCCGATTGTTGCCCCCATCACCGCCGTCGGCGGAGCGGTGGCCGGCATCCGGGTCTCGGGGGATACTGCCCACCAAATCGCGGGCCAAGTCTTTCCCCACTGGCCCGAAAATCCCGCCCACCTTCAGGCCGTCTACGGACCCTTCATCACCGGCGACGACGGCATCGCCCTTCCCTTCGCCAATCAACGCGGCTATACCGGTGAGCCCGCCGCCGAATTCTTCATCCACGGCTCCCCCGAATCCGTCCGCCAGCTCATAGACACCTGTATCCAAGCCGGTGCCACCCTCGCCCGCCCCGGCGAATTCACCGAACGCGCCTTCCTCAACGGTCGCCTCGATTTGGCCCAAGCCGAAGCCGTCCGCGACCTCGTCGCCTCCCAGACTGAGCGCCAACTCAAAGAAGCCATCCGCCAACGCCAAGGCGCCGTCGCCAAGTCCCTGCCGACCGACCAAATCATCGGCGTCATCGCCACCATCGAAGCCCACGTCGATTTCAGCGAAGAGCTCGGCGAACTCGACCGCCCAGCTCTCGTCGACCGCCTGCAATCCGCCGCCGACCAACTGAATGCTCTCCACCAAACCGCCATCGCGGGCCAACTCCTCCGCCGCGGCATCCGCATTGCCATCGTTGGCCGCCCCAATGTCGGTAAATCCAGCCTCCTCAATCGCCTCCTCGGTCGCGACCGCGCCATCGTCACCCCCATCGCCGGCACCACCCGCGATTCCCTAGAAGAAACCATCCAAATCGCCGGCCTCCCCTGCATCCTCATCGACACCGCCGGCCTACGAGAAACCGAAGACGAAGTAGAAGCGATCGGCGTCCAGCGAAGCCACCAAGCCGTAGGTGAAGCCGACATCATCTGGCACCTTTACGACGCCACCGAAGGCTGGACCGAAGCCGACCAAACCATCGCCAACCAACTCCCACCGACTGCCGTCAGAATCGCCAACAAGGCCGATTTAAAACCCGCCGAAGGGCTCGCCATCTCCGCCGTCACCGGTCAAGGCATCGAAAAACTCCACCAAGAAGTAGAACGCCTCATCCCCACCGGCCTCGATCTCCCCCTCATCTCCGACCGTCAAGCCGAAGAAATCAAAGCGGCCACCCAAACGCTAAGTGAAGCCCAAATCGCCCTCGCCCAAGACATCCCTGCCGATCTCGCCATCACTTTCCTCCGCGAAACCATCATCCACTTAGGAAGAATCACCGGAGAAACTGCCGAACCCGACCTTCTATCAAGAATCTTCCAAGACTTCTGCCTCGGAAAGTAACGCTACATCGTTTCTGGCGGCCGAAATCCATCCCGGGCAGAGTGCCACACCGCGACGATATGCACGGTTTCCGTCAGGTCGTCATATCGGTAAATGATTCGATGGGAGAAATAGTGCACATGGCGGTAGGTCGGCCCACCCTCGGGTTGCTCAGGAATGATCGAAAATCCGAGCGGGAACTGCCGAACTGGAAAAATCGCCGCGCGGATTCCCCGCAGCCACTTACCCGCCGCTAAATGGGACGAGTCTGCGATCCACTCGGCGGCGCGAGAAATGTCGTCTTGAGCCCGATCCGAGATGACGAGCTTAGCCGGAATATCGCGACTCCATCTCGTTCATGAATTCGTCAAAATCCCGAACTCGCCCGGCCGCGATATCCGCCTCACCCTCCGCGATCGCCGCCAAAACCGCCTGACGCTCGTCTTCCATCCGCTGATAATCCCCCGCGTCCTGAATCACCACCGCCGCCTCCCCGTTCACCGTGATCACCACCGGCTGATGCTGAGTCCGAACCCGCTCAATCACCGCCTTCGCATTCCGCTGAAAGTCCGTCAAAGAATGAATCGCATCCGCCCGTAACACGCATGAATTATCACACGAAATTCCCTGCGGTCGGCAGACAAATTCCCAAGTAACGTCGGCATCCTGCCGACTCCCCCATCACACAGTAGGCCCAAAGCATTAATCTGAACGAATCAACTCATTTGAGCGTTATAGACTCACATACAAATGCGATTTGACAAACTGACCTTAAAAGCCCAAGAAGCCTTCCAAAACGCGCAATCCCTGGCGGAACGCTATCAAAACTCCAGCATCGAGCCCGAGCACATGCTCCTCGCCCTGCTAGAACAGCAAGATGGCGTCACCGGCCCCATCCTCCAAAAAATCGGTGCCCAGCCCGCCCAAATCGCCGATTCCCTGCGCGAAAGCTTCAACAACGGCCCCAAAGTCACCGGCGCTTCTACCTATGGCAGCACCCTGTCCGGTCGCATGCAAAATCTCAACACCGCCGCCTTCTCCCTGGCCGAAAAAATGGGCGACGATTACGTCAGCGGCGAACACTACCTCCTCGCCCTCGCCAAAGATAATCCGCTCCTCAAAGGCAATGGCGTCACCGAAAAAGACGTCCTCGCCGCCATCACCGAGCTCCGCGGCGGCCGAAAAGTCAGCGATCCGAATGCCGAGCAAAACTACCAATCCCTGGAGAAATACGGGAACGACCTTACGGCAAGAGCCCGCCTCGGCAAGCTAGATCCCGTCATCGGCCGCGACGAAGAAATCCGCCGCGTCATCCAAGTCCTCAGCCGACGCACCAAAAATAACCCCGTCCTCATCGGCGAACCCGGCGTCGGCAAAACCGCCGTCGTCGAGGGCCTCGCCCAGCGCATCGTCAGCGGGGACATCCCCGAGGGCCTCAAAGGCAAATCCGTCGTCGCGCTCGACCTCGCCGCCCTGGTCGCCGGAGCAAAATTCCGCGGCGAATTTGAAGAGCGACTCAAGGCCGTGCTCGAAGATGTCAAAAAAGCCGAGGGCGAAATCATCCTCTTCATCGATGAACTCCACACCCTCGTCGGCGCTGGCAAGGCCGAAGGCGCCATGGACGCCGCCAACATGCTCAAGCCCATGCTCGCCCGCGGCGAACTCCGCTGCATCGGCGCCACCACGCTCGACGAATACCGCCAGTACATCGAAAAAGATAAAGCCCTCGAGCGCCGCTTCCAAATGGTCCTGGTCGATGAACCCACCGTCGAGGAAACCATCAGCATTCTGCGCGGACTCAAAGAGCGCTACGAAATCCACCACCGCGTGCGCATTGCCGATAGTGCCATCGTCGCCGCCGCCACCCTAAGCAATCGCTATATCACCGCCCGATTCCTGCCCGATAAAGCCATCGACCTCATCGACGAAGCCGCCAGCCGCCTCCGCATCGAAATCGACAGCGTCCCCGCCGAAATCGACGAAGTCGAACGCCAAATGAACCAGATCGAAATCGATCGCATGGCCCTGGGCAAGGAAGATAACGACGCCAGCCGCGAACGCCTCGCCACCATCGAGCGCCAACTCGCCGATCTCAGCGAGCAATCCTCCCAACTCCGCGCCCGCTGGGGTCGAGAAAAGGAAAAGATCGAGGCTGTCAGCCACGTCAAAGAAGAGATCGAAGCCCTGCGCCTGCAACTAGAAGCCGCCCAGCGCGACGCCGATTGGGCCCGCGCCGCCGAACTCCAATATGGCCGCATTCCCCAGCTCGAAAAGCAGCTGGAAGCCGATACCGCCGAGCTGGAAGACATCACCGCCGAGGGCCGTATGCTGAAAGAAGAGGTGGATGAAGAAGACATCGCCGAGGTCGTCGCCAAGTCCACCGGAATCCCCGTCGCCCGCCTTGTCCAGGGAGAAATGCAAAAGCTCCTCACCATGGAAGACAAAATGGAGCAGCGCGTGGTCGGCCAAAACGAGGCCATCCGCGCCGTCGCCGATGCCGTCCGCCGCTCCCGCTCCGGACTCAGCGATCCCAATCGCCCCATCGGCAGCTTCCTCTTCCTTGGCCCCACCGGCGTCGGCAAAACCGAAACCGCCAAGGCCCTGGCCGAATTCCTGTTCGATGACGAGCAAGCCATGGTCCGTATCGATATGTCGGAATACGGCGAAAAGCACTCCGTCTCCCGCCTCATCGGTGCCCCTCCGGGATACGTCGGGTACGAGGAAGGCGGTCAGCTCACCGAGGCCGTCCGCCGCCGACCCTATACCGTCATCCTGCTCGATGAAATAGAAAAGGCCCACCCGGATGTCTTCAACGTGCTGCTGCAAGTGCTAGACGATGGCCGCCTCACCGATGGCCAAGGCCGCACCGTCGATTTCAAAAATGCCGTGCTCATCCTCACGTCAAATATCGGCAGCTACCACTACGGCGACCCCGTCACCGCCAGCGACTTCGAAGAAACCAAGAAACTGGTGCTAGAAGACGTCCGCCAAACCCTGCGCCCCGAGTTCATCAATCGGCTCGACGACCTCATCGTCTTCCACCAGCTCGGCAGCACCCAAATCCGGTCCATAGTGAAGATCCAGCTAGACGGCCTCACCCGCCGCCTCGCCGAACGAAGAATCGAACTGAAACTAACCGACGCCGCCCTAGACCACCTAGCCCTAACCGGCTTCGACCCCGTCTACGGCGCGAGACCTTTGAAGCGAGCCGTCCAAAGAGAAGTCCTAAACCCCCTAGCGACGGCGTTGCTTCGGGGAGAAATCAAAGACGGCCAAACGGTTATGGTAGACCAACAAAACGGAAGCCTCACCTTCGATGCCAGCTAATCCGGCAACCCCCTCTCCACTCCGGTGGAGAGGGGGCAGGGGGTGAGGTCCGCTTAGTACGCAACCTCTGCAAGCATCGTGTCAATACACTTCGACGGGGTGGAATGATTCTCAAATGAATGCCACTCCCCACCAATGACCTCAAGATTCACAATCTGACTTACGTCCATACACCGCCAGTTGCCCGCCGAGTCTCCCGTGACTGGCCCCTTGCTGGTCATACCACCGAATTGATACACGACCATATTTGTCTTTCCTGCGTTAAGTCCGATTGCGTGAGGACTGCAGAGGCGAATATGCCCCTGGTAATTGAAGGAAATATTTTTCTTTCCTTCAATCGCATCAACAATTTCTTCAGTTACTAACATCTATTTATAAAACTATATTTTAGTTTCATAGAACCACAACAATGGATTTTGCATTGGTAAAGTGTTTGACGTCCTTGAAAACAAACTAATGATCGGATGGATTGTCAATACACTCATAATCACTTCTGATCTATGACAAGAACTATTCCCTTGCGGCCCCTAACTGCCTGGAGCACTCAACGATTGCCTGGCACACCTTTTCCAGTGAAACGGATTCAAGACCTCGATTCTTTAGTTCACATAACAGTGAAGCAATGTATGTGGGATTTTTTTCTGGATTTGAAGGATTACCGCAGTTTCGCTTGGCTATGGTCTCACATGCCAGCAGATGTTGGGGATCAAACTCCGCCCGAACCATATCACCTAGGTTATCTTTTGGAACAATAATCTTTGACTCAAATAAATTGTCTGGAGGAAATCCGTCTGGTATGTCAACCCCAACCAGTTTAAATATCTTCGAATTCTTTGACTTGTGCTCAAAACGGTAATTCGGCGGCGCATTTGAGTCCGCGTCGAAAACTACCGTCACACAAATTCCGAGCTCCATCAAAATAGCTAAGGGCCGTAGAATATGATCCTTTCCGTTTACCGGAATTATTGCAACTCCCTGCCTCCTCATTTCATCCCAGTGTCCATTCAAGATTGCATGAGTCGCAATGTACGCCCTGTCTTCTAGCCCTTCCACCAAAACCACATGACGGGAGAAAAACATTTCACTCAATCCAGAATTTAGCTCGGGATCAATCTTTGCTAGCAAACCTTCGATACGGTCCGGCTTATTCTCTCCACACGATTTGAGTCGACTAAGAACTCCGGAGAGTGACGCAGATATAAATGCGGATGAGCTATCTCCTCCGGTACGTCTCACATGTCGTATGGAGTCAAAATCTCTCGCACTGACAAAGAGCGGGCTGTGCGTAGTAATCACCACTTGATTTCCCTGCGTCGCAATCTGGGAAAGGACATCGGCGAGGTGTCTTGCCTGCGCAGGATGTTGGTAGAGTTCAGGCTCTTCTATTCCCAGTAGTAGCGTTGGACCCTCGGCATCGAAAGAATACGCCAGTTCCTGGAGCAACGCGACTATGTATGACCGCTGCACACCGTGTCCACACCTGGAGATGCTATGGTTCAGCAAATCGAATTCGGAGACACTCACGGCGGCCAACGGTTCACCAATGGAAATTACTTTCGAAGGATCGGCACTCCATTTCAAGTTCACCGAAATGTTCGGATGCGCAAAAAGCTGCAATCGCTCGGAGAGCCGATGGGATAGCTCGTCGAGTGAACCTTGGTTCTCGTCGACCATTTGCAAATAGTCAGCTGTGGCTATTTCTCTAATTGCCTGAATACGCTCCTGAAACTTCTCACGACTCTTCGATACTCTCGCCACCAGCCTCTCTATCGCTGAGTTCTTTGAACCGGGCTGGTCAGCACCAGCATCCTTTACGGCTGGAACGTATATCCACTGGACAAATGGAGCGAGTTCATTGCTTCCAGAAAAGCCGTAAAAGTGATTTGTACTCTTTACATTTTCTAGTAATTCTGGATGCTCGGATTCATAGGCTGTAAGGGCATCTAACCGTGCTTTGCCAGTGCTTGCCTTCCCAAGATTATATCGGGTCGATAATTCATCAAAAATTGGTTTCATCTCCCCTACACTCAAAGTTTCCGCCTTGAGCCTATACTCAGAAAACTCCTTAATCCCTTTAATAACTCCGTGCTGAGTAACTATGGCAGAGTTGGCCTTCTCGTCGAATACAGCGACCGCACTAACTAAAAGGAAATCGTCTTGAACATACTTGGAGAGGTCAGCCTTAGCTCGATCACTAAAGAGTCTGAATTTTAAGGTGATTTCGATTGGTTCGTCTACATTTCCATTGAAGAAATCCTCACGGGTAAGAGTAGCGGTGTTCATAGAACCGACGCTTGCTTCTCGGAAGAATATGTTAAGTGCATAGAGAGCAGTCGACTTTCCCGCTC